>CALJDF010000107.1 GCA_938023835.1 uncultured Alphaproteobacteria bacterium | reverse complement strand
CGCCACTCCTTAGGATTGGGGTGCGCGATATTGTTTATGGCAGGCACCACATTGTTGACCCATCGCGCCCAGGTTCTGGCCGACGCCGGCCATGTCGCCAGCTGCCGCGGCGGCAGCCAACTTGCCGCTGGCCGCTTTGAGGGCCTCAATGATGCCAGCAACCTGCTCGGCATCCTCAAAAAATGCCGGCCGGAGCCGAGAGGCAGGTTCACCCGTTCCCTTGGGGAACAAGTCGTCGAACATGCCGGCAAGACCGTCGAGCGATGCGCCATGCGCCGCGAGATCACCTTTGTTCTCCACCTTCCCTTGCAAAATAGCAGCGATCGCCCCCATGTGGGCGCCCGTCGCCCGCATCACGTTGACACGGTATTTGACGGCCTCGCCAGCCATTTCGCCTTCGACCATGCGGTCCTGCGCCTGGGCGCCCGCGGCGCCTAGGCCGGCGGCAACGACGACCACCGCCACAACTCTTCCAAACCCTTTGAACATCATTCCTACCCCTTATTGATTGCGCGTCGTGAAGCAAACACAAGGGGGCGAGAGTTATTCCGTCGCCGTCGGAATGGAGACGGTTTTGGTCCGCTCGCCGTACCCGTCCACATTGTCGTGGGCACGAATCACCACACGTTGCACCTCGCTCGGAATGCGGACGCCGCTCAGCGACCGGGTAAACGGCTGCTCGTTGACGTGCGGATGCAGGAGCGTCCGCACGCCAAGCACCTTGCCATCGGGCGCCACCACTTCCCATTTGTCGGCGTAGTGATCCCAGCCCTTGTCGGGATGGCGCACGGTGACATCGAACCGGTATAGTTCCGGTCCCGTCCGCGTCATCTTGACGTCAACGACATCGGCACTCCCGGCCATCGCCGACGCCGAAATAAGCGACATCATCAGACCGACCAGGAGTTCTTTTATTCCCATGGCGCGCCTCACCTCTCTTTGCGTTTACTGCGCTTCAAGCATCCACGTCGACCAAGCCTACCAGGATGCGGCTGTAGAACTTGGCCGTCTCATGGCTGACCAAGGCGTGAAATTGGTTTTTGGCGGCGGCCGGGTCGGCCTGATGGGCCTGCTGGCCGACTCTGTTATGGCGGCCGGCGGAGAAGCCGTTGGGGTCATCCCCAGGCACTTGGATGAAGCTGAAATCGGACACCAAGAAATCACCGAGCTGCACATCGTCGACAACATGCATGTGCGTAAGGAAATGATGTTTCGAATGGCCGACGCCGTCGCGGTGTTGCCGGGGGGTCTTGGGACACTTGATGAAACTTTCGAAATGATCACGTGGCGCCAACTTGGGCTTCACGACAAACCCATTGTTATCGTCGATGTCGGCGGATTTTGGCAGCCCCTTCTAACGGTTATCGATCACATCTGTGATAAGGGATTTGCTTCACCCACGGCCAAAGAACTGTTTACGACGGTCAACTCGGTCGCCGACGTCATTCCCGCAATTCACGCCCTGCCGGAACCCGGGGTCGCGCCTTTTCTGGACCGCCTTTAGGGCCGAAATCTGGCCGTTCGCGGGCTTGAACCCCTGCGCCCCGATGGTATTGTGCGCCACCCTCGGCCCCGGCCGTGTTACCCATTTTTTCGTCCCAAAACACAAGGGAGCCCCGCCCCATGGCGAAGATTAAGGTCGAAAACCCCGTCGTAGAACTTGATGGCGACGAGATGACACGGATCATCTGGCATTTCATCAAAGACAAGTTGATCCTGCCTTACCTCGATATCGACCTAAAATATTACGACCTGGGCATCGAGTCTCGCGACGAAACGGACGATCAAATCACCATAGATTGCGCCGAGGCCATCAAAAAATACGGCGTGGGCGTCAAGTGCGCGACGATCACGCCCGACGAGGCACGCGTCGAAGAGTTCGGCCTGAAGAAAATGTGGCGCTCGCCCAATGGGACGATCCGCAACATTTTGGGCGGCACCGTCTTCCGCGAACCCATCATCTGCAAGAACGTACCAAGGTTGGTTCCGGGCTGGACCCATCCTATCGTGATCGGCCGCCACGCCTTCGGCGACCAGTATCGCGCCACCGACTTTGTCGTCCCCGGAAAAGGCAAGTTGACGGTTCGCTTCGAACCCGAAGGCGGGGGCGATCCGATTGAGCACGAGGTGTTCAACTTCCCAGGCGGCGGTGTCGCGATGGCTATGTACAACCTCGACGACTCGATCCGCGGCTTTGCCCGGGCCTGCATGAACTATGGCCTGGCGCGGAAATGGCCGGTGTACCTCTCAACAAAAAACACGATTTTGAAGGCCTATGACGGGCGCTTCAAAGACCTCTTCGAAGAAGTCTTCCAAGCCGAGTTCAAGGCGCAGTTTGATGCCGCCGGCATCATCTACGAACATCGCCTGATCGATGACATGGTCGCTGCGGCCATGAAATGGAGTGGCGAGTTCGTTTGGGCCTGTAAGAACTATGACGGTGACGTGCAATCCGACACGGTTGCGCAGGGCTTTGGGTCTTTGGGACTGATGACGTCGGTCTTGATGACACCGGACGGAGATACCGTTGAGGCTGAAGCCGCGCACGGCACAGTGACGCGCCACTATCGGATGCATCAAAAAGGCGAGGAAACCTCGACCAACCCGATTGCGTCCATCTTTGCTTGGACCCGCGGCCTTATGCACCGCGCCAAACTTGACGGGAACGCCCCGCTCGACAAGTTCGCCCGAACCTTGGAAGAGGTCTGTGTCGGCGCCGTCGAGAACGGTGATATGACCAAGGACCTTGCGCTCTTGGTAGGACCGGACCAAAAGTGGCTAAAGACCAATCAGTTCCTCGACAAGCTCGATGAGGGCCTCCAAAAGGCGATGAGCTAGCCGAACGGTCAGCGGCGGCCGCTACCCATTCAACTCGTTAGATTGTTCGTTTGGGTGTTCGGCCTGCCAAGCAAAACGTTCTTCAGCGACCCGCGTAATCTGATCGTTTAGGTCAGGGTCTTCCTCCATCAGTGTGTGGAAGTCCTCAGCATTGAGAACCAGGATGCTAACCTGCGTCAGGGCGAGAACGGTTGCGGTCCGCGTCGTGCGCTTGAGCAACGCGACCTCGCCAAAAAAATCGCCTTCGGCCAATACGATCGGGTCAGGCGAGACCTCTAATTCCACCTCACCGGAGGTAATAAAGAACATGTCGTGCGCCTCTTCGCCACGTCTGGCAATGACCGTCCCCGATGGAATCACGCGTGACCGCAAGAGACTGCTGATCCGACCAACATT
>CALJDF010000106.1 GCA_938023835.1 uncultured Alphaproteobacteria bacterium | reverse complement strand
CCGGTGTTTGGTGGCTACCTGCAAGTTGCTTTCGGTTGGGAATCGATCTTTTGGTTGCTGACCATCGTCGGCGCGGTTGTCTTGGTCTTGTTCGTCTTCCTGTTGAAAGAAACGCATACGAATAGAGATCGAACGGTCGGTGGCGGTGCCTTAACGATGCTCATGGTCTACCCCCGCCTGATGCGGTCACCGCTGTTCATGGGTTACACGTTGAACGCAGGGTTCGCGATGGCGACGATTTTCGTCTATGTCGCGACAGCGCCATTCATTCTGATCGAGTTGCTAGGTATTCCGCCTGACATCTACGGTTGGTATTCGCTCATCCCCACCACGCTCAATCTTGCCGGCGCCTTTGTGGCAAGTCGCTATACGGTGCGCCTAGGTGGCGCGCGGATGATGCTCTATGGCTCAATCCTGGTGTTTGTCGGCGCGATGGTGATGGTTGCTTTTGCCCTGGCCAGCTACTTGACAGTCTTTACCGTGGTGGGGCCGATGGCGATCGTCGCGTTCGGTCTCGCGATGGTCTTTCCGAGTGCGGCCCAAGGATCGGTCAGTGTCGCGCCGCGTCAGGCCGGCGCCGCATCGTCACTCAATGGTTTTCTGACAATGCTGATCGCCTCGGGAGCGGTCGTGATTGTCGGCATCCTGCCGCCGGGTACGCAAATGCCGATGGCGTCCGTCGTGGGCTCTATGGGCATCCTTACGATGATTTCGCTCTTTTTCACGCGTTATCGCGAACGGCTTGAGGCCGGTTAGAACTCGCTGCCTCTAGGGCAGGGGTGGTAAGAGCGCCCGCACGTCCTCAGGAGTGAGCCCTTGCGATCGCATATCGCGAAGCGTCGCGGCCTGATCACGCTTCGCGTATCGCTGCCCGTTGGCATCGGCGATCAAACGATGGTGGGCGTAGTACGGTGTGGAGAAGCCCAAGAGACGTTGCAGCAGGCAATGGACATGGGTTGCTTCAAAAAGGTCGGCCCCACGGGGTACGCACGTGATGCCCTGGAGATGGTCATCAACCGTGACCGCGAGGTGGTAACTGGTGGGCGTATCCTTTCGGGCCAAGACCACGTCGCCGAACTTGGTTGGGTCGGCTGCGTGGCGCCCTTGCATCGCGTCTTCGAAAAAGAGGTCGTCTCCCACCAGGCCGATCGCCTTGATGCAATTGAGGCGGAGCGCGAACGCGTCCCCGCGCGCCTTTCGATCGGCCACGTCGGTAGCGCCGAGATTGCGGCACGTGCCTGGGTAAATCGGTCCGTCGGGACCATGAGGGGCGGTGGGGCTGCGCGCGATTTCCGTCCGGATTTCAGCCCGCGTGCAAAAGCAGGGGTAAAGCACCTGAGCGGCATCAAGCTGCGCTAATGCGGCCGCGTAGTCCGCGAAATGATCGGATTGGCGGCGGACAGGTGTGGGCCAAGTCAGGCCGAGCCAGGTCAAATCTTCGTGGATCGCCGACTCGAATTCAGGCCGGCAGCGGCCTTGGTCGATGTTTTCGATCCGCAACAACATCTCACCGCCGAGGCGTTCGGCAGTACCTGCCGCAACCAGCGCAGAGAAAGCGTGGCCGAGATGGAGGTATCCGGTTGGGCTGGGGGCAAATCGGGTGCGCGCCGGGGCGGTCATGGTTTTCTAGTATGCCGCCGTAAATGGTGGCGCGCGAGAGCGACGGACGCGCACGCCCGTGTGCGTGTTAACGACAGGCGTTGCGGGCACCGCTACACTTGAGAGGAACACGCGGCGGGAAAACGAAACAAGATTTGGAGCTGTAGGACGGATGGGCGCACGCAAAACGAACGGCCGGCGCACATACTCCATAACCGTCACGCTCGCATTGGCGATTGGCGGTCTCGTGTTCATCGGTGTGGCCAGCGTTCTTGCATTGGGGCTGACTTCAGCACAACGCAACACGTTTGCCTTGCTGCAGGGGCGTTCGAGCGACGCCGTTTCCAATCTGCTATCGCGCGTTGCCCAAGAGCTCCAACCGCCGGTGGAGCAAGTTCGCTATCTGCACGATGTCATCGCGTTTGGTACCCTCGATTACAACGATACGGCGCGGATGACGGATTTGCTGTCTGGCGCCCTTGCCGGAGCACCCCAGGTGTTCGGTGTCGGGCTCATCTACAACGACATGAAGGTCCTAAATGTGAGCCGCCAAGGTGGTGGGCCGGTGGCCAGTATGGATAGTCTGTCGTCGCGCCCGCTGGCCGTTCGCGCGGCGCAGGACTACGCCGACAAGACCGGTATTTTCTGGGGCGAACTGATCCCGGCCCCGGATGAATTCAACGCGACGTTCATTAATTTGCGCATGCCGGTGCGCCGCAACGGCGAATACCTGGGGCTGTTGGTTGCTGTGGTGTCGGTTTCTCGTTTGTCGCAGTTCGTCGAGACCTTGGCGATGGAGCGGGGCAGCGAGGCATTTATTCTTTACGGGCCGGAGCATGTCCTTGCCCATCCGACGTTGACCGAAGGGTTTATGCGTGACATACGCAGCCCTGGGGCTGTTGGCACCCAACTGCTGCCCGGCCTCGGCGATGTTCAGGATCCGGTACTTGCTGCGATTTGGGGAGATGGGGTTGGTCCAAGAGACGTGGCGCCGTTGCCCGGTCCGCGACCGACAGCGGCGGCGACCGGCGGCCATGCACAGATCGTTGACGGCGAGCGCTACATCTATCTTTACCGGCGGGTGGACACCCTGGGTGATACGCCGTGGTACATCGGTCTTTACCTGCCGGCCGCGACCTTTGCAGCTGAGATACAACGGCTATTGACGGCAGCGATTGTCGGTCTAGGGGTTTTGGTTTTGTCGTTGGTGGCGTCCGTGTTTCTTGGTCGGCGCATCGCCCGACCGATCAAACGTATTGCCGCGGCGGCCAACACTATTTCCGATTTACGGCTCGACATTGTCGATGAACTGCCGCCGTCGCGCATTCGAGAGCTCGACGATCAAGCCCGGGCCTTCAACAGCATGGTTCACGGGTTGCGTTGGTTCCAAAACTATGTGCCGCGGCGGTTGGTCAAGCGGCTCTTGGAACAGCAAGATGAAACCGGTGGCGTCGTGTCGGTAACCCGCGCGATCACCGTGGTGTTCACCGATATCGTTGGCTTCACGACGCTCTCAGAGTCGCTCGATGCGGAGAAAGTCGCCGCGCTGTTGAACGAACACTTCAGCGATATCAGTGCTGCGGTCGAAGCCGAGGACGGCACGATCGACAAATTCATTGGGGATTCGGTGATGGCGTTTTGGGGCGCGCCGCATAAGCAAGCAGATCATGCCCAGCGCGCTGCACGGGCCGTGGTTGCGATGGCCGATCGCATTCGAGCCCGGAATCAGACCCGTGCGGCGTCGGGATTGGAACCGATTCGCGTGCGGATTGGCGTCCATTCCGGCGATGCCATTGTCGGCAATATCGGATCGCCGGGCCGGGTCAACTACACCATCGTCGGCGACACCGTGAATATTGGCGCGCGGTTGGAACAGCTGTGCAAGACCATTGCGCCGAACGAGGAGGTGATCGCGCTGGTGAGCGGCGCCACGCTGGCGCAACTGGGTGACGAATTCAGGTGCGAGTCGGTGGGCGTCCACACGCTGCGCGGCCGCGAGGTGGAGATTGAGGCCTTCCGACTGGTGTGACCGTCATACGGCGGTCACCGATACCGCCGCGACTTGACAATTCAAGGGTCAGGCGATGTGCTGATGCCTGAGTTGCATCGATTTCTGTGCAATTGAGGAACCTAGTGACGCAATCGCTCGAGTCCTGTCAGTCCCTCGTCCTTAACGCCGATTATCGGCCGTTGAGCTACTTCCCGTTGTCCCTGTGGCCTTGGCAAGATTCGATCAAAGCAGTGTTCATGGATCGCGTGGATATCGTCTCGGTGTATGACCGCAAGGTTCATTCGCCGACCATCAGTTTGCAATTGCCGAGCGTCGTGGCGCTCAAAAATTTCGTTCCCCCGGCGCGCCATCCCGCCTTCACACGCTTCAACGTCTTCTTGCGCGATCACTTCTCCTGCCAGTATTGCGGGTCGCCGAACGAACTGACGTTCGATCATTTGATTCCGCGTTCCCGCGGCGGAAGAACGACATGGGCCAATGTCGTCACCGCGTGTTCTCCGTGCAATCTCGCAAAGGCCGGCAATCTTGAAGACGAGTGTGGGATGCACCCCCGTCTGCGTCCCAAGCGTCCGTCGGTCAGTGACCTACAGAAAAACGGTCGCGCGTTTCCGCCCAACTATTTGCACGAAAGCTGGCACGATTTTCTGTACTGGGATTCGGAACTCGAACCCTAAGGGTGTCGCGTCAAACGCGTTCGCTGAGCCAGATCGCCAGTTTGGTCCCCGATTTTATCGCACGCCGCATCGGTTCGTAGAGCGCGGCACGTTCGGCACCGGCTTCGAGCGCGGTGTCGCGGTGATCGAGTTCGTCTTCGCGGGCTGAGACGATGAGATCGCGGAGTTCTTTCTCGTCCTCGCCGAGGTATTCGGCTTGTTGGGCGTAATGCTCGTCGATAGCTTCTTCGACGGCGACGGTGCAGGCCATAGCCGCACGCTCGCCCATCAACGCCGTGCCAGCGCCAAGCGCAAATCCGGCGAGGTGCCAGAGCGGTTGCAGGGCCGTGGGCCGAACCCGTCGCGCATTCAGCATCGCGTCGAAGTCTTTGAGGTGCGCCGCTTCTTGCGCAGCCATATGGCGAATGGTGTCGCCAACCGGCGATTTGCCTAACAC
>CALJDF010000105.1 GCA_938023835.1 uncultured Alphaproteobacteria bacterium | reverse complement strand
CGATCCCCTTGGGGCGCTTTCCATGATGGGAGCGGCCGGGGTGTTGCAGCGGGTCTTGCCCGAGGCAACACGGCTGGAACCCCTGCAAATGCTGCGCGAGATCGAATCTTCTGCCGACCTTGCGCCCGACGCGCTATTGCGGTTGGCTGCAATGGTGTCGGATGACGAAAAAGCGGCTAAAGCCGCCGCGATGTCGATTTCCGATCGGCTGCGTCTTTCCAATGTGGATCGCCGCCGCCTCGACCGGCTTCTAGCGCCGCCTGTGGTGGTCACGCCAGAAATGAGCACCCAAGACATGCATGTCGCGCTTTACGGGCTGGGCCGGACGGCCTTCGCTGATTTGGTTTGGTTGACCTGGTCGCGCCTCGGCGTCGCGGTCAGCTTCATGGCCCATATCGAAATGGCGGCCACGTGGGATATTCCCACGTTTCCCTTGGGCGGTGACGATGTCAAAGACCTCGGTGTCAGTCAGGGGCCGGAAATCGGAGACCTGCTACAAGAAGTCGAGGCATGGTGGATTGCCGGGGACTTCTCTGCCGACCGACGGGCCTGCCTTCGAAAGCTCCGCGATCTTGAGCGCAAAGCCGCCGGGACGTCGCCGCCGGACTAGTTGGCGACTTTTACCAACCGACCCTTTGCCGTGCGTCGTGCCGTCCCGTCGCGAAACGCGGTGAACTCAAGGTCCATCCCGGTCGGTTTGAGCGTCCGATCATACACCTGCAGGTCGTAGCCGCCGTCGTCCCGGATGACCATCAAGTGGACCGTCAGGGTTTGTTTGGCGATGCGCGCCCAGGCGAAGCGTTCGTCGACCAGGGGGTCCGTCGAGCCGACGGCGCGCCAGACGTTGGGCTTGTCGGTCGGTTCGAACCGCAGTTCCGTGCTGCGCCGTTCCGGTGTCGGGTCGTTCGGGTTGCCGCGTTGCCGTAGCACGGTTGTCCAGAGGACCGTGAAGCCATCGCCGCTGGGGCGCACCTCAACATCCATGTCGCGGGCCGTCAGTCGGAAATTAACGCTGATGTTGCTTTCGGAAATCGCGCTGCCCGACCACTTGCCGTAGAACGCGTTGATGCTCACGGTCGACTGTGCCCATGCGGACGCCGCGAACGCGACAACGATGAGGGTGGTGGCGGCAAGAAATGTGTTCAAACGCGACATCTGGATCTCCCGAGCAATCTTCTGAACCTTACCGAATACCGACCCTTGGGGCTAATCGTCCTAGCACCAGGCGGGCGCCTCACCAGGCTTTTGCGCCACACGAACAAGCCGCCCCTGGACGACGCGTACGAGCTCGTCGTCGTCGAAGCGGGTGAAGTGTAGGTCCATTCCTCCGCGCGTGAGGCGACGCTCGTAGATTTGCAGTTCGCTCTCACCGTTTTCTTTGGTGGCCCGGTTGAACACGCGCAAGGTGCCGTCTTTGAGTTCGGCCCGGGCGCTGCCCTCACGGGCGGACCCGTCGGCCGAGAAGGTCGCCGTCCAGGACTGCGGGGTGTTCGTGGGGGCAAACAGCATCATCGCGAAGGTCTGTCGATCCGGCCCGCCGATGACCACGCGGGTTGTCGACCAGCACAACTGAAAGCCGATTGGATGGGCGCGCACGATCACCTCAAGGCCTCGCACCTGGCGTTCGGTGTCTGCGCCGACCTCGGTTTCGGCAATGCCTTGGCCGACCCAGCGACCATAGAAATCGTCGATCACCTCGCCTTCCGCATAGGCCGGCGTGGTGATCACGAATAGCCCGACGAGAAGGGCGCATGCCAGCTTCATTGCGGTTCCTGTGGTTTAGCCCGTGCCAATCCTATGCGCGCGGGTTTGGGCAAGCCAGCGCGCCGATCACGATCGTCCTAGGGCCATTTCGCTTCGGGCGGTAGGGACATCAGGATGGCTTCGACATTCCCGCCGGTCTTCAACCCGAACTGTGTCCCTCGATCGTAGACGAGGTTGAATTCGACATACCGGCCACGGCGTACCAATTGGTGCTCGCGTTGTTCTGCGGTCCAAGGTTCGTTGAAGTGGCGCCGCACGATTTCGGGATAGACCGTTTCGAACGCTTCGCCGACGGCCTGGGTGAACGCGAAATCCTTCTCCCAATCGCCCGAGTCGACATAGTCATAAAAAATCCCGCCGACGCCGCGGGGCTCGTCGCGGTGTTTGATGAAAAAGTATTCGTCGCACCATTTCTTGAATTTGTCGTAGTAGGTCGGATCGAATGGTTCGCAAGCACCCCGAAGCGCGGCGTGGAAAGTCTCCGTGTCCCGGTCGTCGGGCACCATCGGGGTCATGTCAGCACCGCCGCCGAACCAAGCCTTGCTCGTCGTGATGAAGCGGGTGTTCATATGAACGGCCGGGACCAGCGGCGAGCACATATGGGCGACGAGTGAGATGCCGCTTGCCCAGAATTGCCCGTCTTCCGCTGCGCCAGGAATGTTTTTGCGGAATTCGTCGGAGAACGTGCCATGTACCGTCGAAATATTCACGCCGACCTTTTCGAACACGCGACCGTGCATGAGCGACATGGTGCCGCCGCCACCGCCGGGCCGCTCCCACTTCTTGCGTTCGAACCGGCCCGCCGCCTGTGCACGGTTTGGACCTTCGTAATCGTCCTCAATTTTTTCGAACGCTGCGCAAATGCGGTTACGCAGCGTCTCGAACCAAGCCGCTGCGGTCTGGCGCTTCTTTTCTAGGTCGTCGGTCATCCGGTGGTCCTTTGCGCGGGAACTTGGGCCGCGGGTAGACCGCCAGTTTGTCTGAGGGCTTCGCCAACGACCATTGCTGCGGCCAACGCAACGTTGAGGGATCGCAAGCCCGGCGTCATCGGAATGTGCAGCCTGTGGTCCGCCGCCTCGTGAACCACATCCGGCACACCAGCGCCTTCGCTGCCCATGAGAATGCAGTCGTCGGTGTGAAACGAAAACGTGTGGTACGGCACCTCGGCCTTTGTCGTCAGCAAGACAAGGCGCCCATGTGTGCGCATTTCATTGAAGCGGTGCCACGACCCGTGATGTGTTGCGGCGACGTGGTCGGTGTAATCCATCGCCGCGCGTTTTAGCCGGCGATCGCCCAACGGAAATCCGGTCGGTTCAATCACCTCGATGGGGACTCCCATACAGGCGCCAAGGCGCAGGATTGTCCCGAGGTTCTGGGGGATGTCGGGCTGGTAGAGGGCGAGGCGCACGGGGCTTTCTTCTTGGGCCCCGGGTTTGAGGGGCAAGTGAACTATATGTCGCGTTGGGGCAACATATCCCCCATACGCTGATTGTGGACATTATTTCGAATTGATGGAATAAAGGCGCGCGCAAATCCTTGGTTTTGACGAGGTTGGTAGATGGCGACCACAGC
>CALJDF010000104.1 GCA_938023835.1 uncultured Alphaproteobacteria bacterium | reverse complement strand
TTGACATGAACTGCATTGCGCCGCTCCTCCAAGCGCCCCAGCACAACGTGTTCTTTCCGCCGTTTCTCGATCACACCCGTTTTGCGGAAGCGACCGCCCAACGCGATACGCATCGCGCAACCCTTGCGGCGCAATACGATTTGAACGCCGACCTCCCTTGGCTACTCACCGTCGCCATGATGCGGGATGACGCCAAGCGACAGTCCTACGCCGTCATTGCCGAGATCTTGGCAGCGCTTGACCGGTCCGACTTTTGCTACCTGATTGTGGGCGATGGACCTGCCGCCGCAGATATCAAAGAGGCGCTCAAACCCTGGGCCGACCGCGTCCGGTTCGTCGGCGCGGTCACCCCAGACACTTTGCCGCCCTTCTACGCGGCGGCGGATCTCTATTTGTGGCCAGCGGTTGAAGAGGCCTTTGGCATGGCATTCCTCGAAGCGCAGGCGGCGGGTTGTCCGGTCGTGGCCGGGAACGAACGCGGTGTACCCGATGTCGTGCAGGACGGCACAACCGGGTTGCTCGGCCCGCCGCGCGCCGCAAAAGCACTCGCGATCATGGTGGCGCAACTACTCGGAGACGCCGCGTTGCGCGCAACGATGAGCCAACACGCCGCCGCCTTCGTCGCGCAAGACCGCTCGCTTGTCGGCGCCACGAAACGCCTTGGCGCGTTGCTGGCCCCCCTGGCCGCCGAGGCTTCATGACGTTGTTGGCGCTCCTTCGTCACGGGCCGACGGCCTGGAATGCGGAAAAGCGCGCACAAGGCCGCACGGACATTCCGCTCAGCCCGGAAGGCCGCGCAGCGGTGGAGACATGGCGCGCACCGGACATCCTTGCCGGTCTCCCCGTCGTCGCAAGTCCGCTTACACGGACCCAAGAAACAGCGCGGCTCTTGTTCGGTTATGCCGTGCCGGAACCGCGGTTGATCGAAATGGCGTGGGGCACCTGGGAAGGCCGCACCATCGCCGAGCTCCGCGAATCGCTTGGAGACGCGATGGCCGAAAACGAAGCGCGCGGGTTTGATTTTCGCCCCGACGGCGGCGAATCGCCGCGTGACGTGCTCGATCGCGTCAGGCCCTGGATCGAGAAAGTCGCGGCGCAAGGTACCGACACCGTGGCCGTAACCCACCTCGGGGTCATTCGCGTCGTCATGGCGACCGCTTTTGACTGGAACATGCTGGGCAAGCCGCCGGTCAAAATCCGACCCGCCACCGCGCATTTATTCGACATCGCCCCGGGAACGATTAGGGTGCGCGAAATGAACGTCTCATTGCAGAGCACCAGCTGATGCAGCGCCGTGTCTTGTTTTACGTTCAGCATTTGTTGGGCATCGGCCATCTCAAGCGCGCCGCGACACTCGCACGCGCGATGGCCGACCAAGGCCTCGCGGTCACGATCGTCTCGGGAGGGCACGACATCCCTGGGCTCAACATTGGCGATGCCGCGTTCATTCAACTGCCCTCGACACGCGCGACCGATCTGTTTTTCAAGGAGCTCGTCGACGAAGACGACCAACCGATCGACGCCGCATGGAAGGAGCACCGCGCGCAAGCGTTGTTCGAGGCTTACAGAACCACCAACGCCCATGTCTTGATGTTCGAATTGTTCCCCTTCGGACGTCGCCAGATGCGTTTCGAAATCGAGCCCGTGTTGCGCGACGCGATTGGCCAGGCGGACCGACCCGTCATCGTTTCGTCGGTGCGCGATATTCTAGTGGCCCAAGAAAAGCCGGAACGAAACGAAGAAATGCTGCAACGCGTTCAAGACTATTTCGACCACGTCTTGATCCATGGCGACGACGCCTTGATCCCGTTTGATCGCACGTTTCCCCTCGCCGAACGGATTCGCGACAAACTCCACTACACAGGCTACGTCGTCGATCGCTCGGGTTGCAGCGCCATCAACATCGGGCAAGGCGAGGGCGACGTGATCGTATCCGCCGGCGGCGGCGCCGTGGGGGCTGACCTTCTCAATACCGCGATCGCCGCCCGCGCGCTCAGCAAGCTTCACGATCGCACCTGGCGCATCTTGGTTGGGGTCACCGTGGATCAAACCACGTTCGACGCGCTCGCCGCGTTGGCCAGCGACGGCATCATTGTCGAACGCAGCCGACCCGACTTCACCGCACTTGTCACCAATGCCGCGCTTTCGATCAGCCAAGGCGGCTACAACACGGTTATGGAAGTGTTGGAGGCGGGCACGCGCGCCGTCATCGTGCCTTACGCGTCCGGCGCAGAAACCGAACAAACCTTGCGCGCCCGAGAACTTGCGCGCCACACCCCGATCGAGGTCGTGGCCGAGGCAGCGCTATCGCCACAAACGCTCGCCGCCGCCGTCGATGCGTCTTGGGGGCGCGAGGCGCCCGAGAACGCCATGCTCAACACGAACGGGGCACCCACCAGTGCACGTTTGATCGCCGAATGGGCTGCCGCGCGCCGATGGACGTGACCGACCCCTGGCGGGCTCTGGAGGACGAGATCGCGCTTTGGGCGTCGCCACCGCCCTTGTGGCTCCGTGACGATGATGCCACAGCGGCAACACCGGCCCTGACGACACTCCTGGATACATGTGCCTCTCACGCGGTCCCGGTGTGCCTCGCGGTGATCCCCGGGTTGCTTGAATCCGGCTTTGTGCCGTGGCTTGCGCGCCATCCGGCAGCCACAACGTTTGTGCCGCACGGCTACGCGCACACCAACCATGCGCCGCCGGACGAGAAAAAGGCTGAATTCGGCGACCATCGGTCCGCCGCCGTGATCGCCCGGGAACTGGGCGCGGGCCTGCGGCGCATCCAAGACGGTTTCGGCGACCACGCCCGGCCCGTTTTCGTGCCACCGTGGAATAGGCTGGGGTCGACCGCCGGCGCTGCCCTCAGAGCCGCCGGATACACCGCCCTATCCGCCAAAGCGACCAAAGGGGCGGTGACCGGCATCACTGTCATTGACGCCCATATCGACATAATCGATTGGCGCGGATCACGCGGATACGGCGGCGATGTGCCGATTCTCGGCGCTTTGTGCGACCGTCTGGCCGATCTGCGGAAACGGGGAGAGGAGGGCAATCCAACCGGTATTCTGACCCACCACGCCGTGCACGACTCTGCCGCTTGGGACTTCCTCGGCACCCTTTTCGGGCGGCTAGGGGCCTCCGTCCGGTGGCTTTCGGTGGACGACGTGATCGCGGCGGGGCGGTGAGGCAGTTTCGATACCCGATTCGGACGTTGCTGCTGGACGACGCTAAGGCAGTGATCGGGCTGATTATTTCGGCCGGACCGCTATTCCTGGATGATCTTTCCCGCTTCTGGCTCTATGTTTTTTCAATACTTACGGTGTTGTTTTTGGTTTTTGCGATAAGGACGGCCATCCGTCACACACGGGTGTTAGAACTGTCCGAAAAAGGCATTCGAATGCGCGGCTTCAACGCTCGCGGGTTCGATTGGGAGGCATTGGAGAGCGTACAACTTCGATACTATTCTACGCGTCGTGATCACGAACGCGGCTGGATGAGCCTGAAACTAAAGGGGGGCGGCTCAACCGTTGCGGTGGACTCTTCGATAGCAGGATTTGAGGACATCGCGCGCCAGGTGGCAGACGTCGCGCGGCAGCGCGAGATTGAGCTTAGCCCTGCCAGTTGGACCAACTTCGACGCCATGGGCATTGGCAGAACGGCATGAGAAAGCGGTAATCGAGACCCGATGGGAAACGTACTAATCGTCCGCAATCTAAACGTCGACTTCATGGCGCCCGAAGGGCGTATCGAAGCCGTTCGCGGCGTGTCGTTCCGTGTGCCGCAAGGCAAGACTGTCGCGCTTGTCGGCGAATCGGGCTCGGGCAAATCGGTCGTCTCTCAGTCGATCATGGGCATCCTCCCCAAAGCCGGTCGCATTTCGGATGGGGAAATCATCTTCTTTGATCCCGACAAACCGCAAAATTTCGTCGACATTGTCAAAATCAAAGAACCTGAAATGCGGCGTCTGCGCGGTGGCCGCATCTCGATCATCTTCCAGGAACCGATGACCTCGTTGTCGCCACTGCACACGGTGGGCGATCAGATCAGCGAAGCGTTCCTTTTGCACAACAACGCGACCCGCGCCGAAGGCATCGACGCCACGCGTGAAATGCTCGACATGGTCGGTTTTCCCAATGCCGCCCAAGCCGTCAAGACCTACCCGTTTGAGCTTTCGGGCGGGCTGCGCCAGCGCGCCATGATTGCGATGGCGTTGATTTGTCGCCCGGCGATGCTGATCGCCGACGAACCGACGACCGCCCTCGACGTGACCATCCA
>CALJDF010000103.1 GCA_938023835.1 uncultured Alphaproteobacteria bacterium | reverse complement strand
CGTCAAGGAACAAGCCGAGATGGTCCAAGAAATCGCCAGCGAACATGGCGGCGGCGGTTTCAGCTGGGCCACGAATGAAGAAGAGCGCAACAAGCTTTGGCATGCCCGCCACAACGCGGCCTACGCCGCCGCGGCGTTGCGTCCGGGCAGCAAGTTCTGGGCAACCGATGTCTGCGTGCCGATTTCCCGGCTTGCCGAATGCATCGTCGAGACCAAAGCCGAGCTCGACGCCTCGTTCCTGCCGGCGCCCATCGTCGGCCATGTCGGCGACGGCAACTTTCACGTCTCTTTCGTGTTGATGCCGGACGATCCCAAAGAAGTCGCCGAAGCCAGCCGCCTCAACGACAGCCTCGTCGCCCGCGCGCTGGCCATGGAGGGCACCTGCACCGGCGAACACGGCGTCGGCTGCGGCAAGGTCGATTTCTTGGTGGCCGAACACGGCGACGCCCTGTCGGTGATGCGCACCCTCAAACACGCCCTCGACCCCAAAGGCATCATGAACCCCGGAAAAATTCTCCGGCTCTAGGTCCGTAATGTCAGGCCCGTCAGATCGATCGCGGGCGCTCGGCCGCTGATCATGTCCGCGACCACGCGACCGGAACCGCAGGCCAGCGTAAAGCCGAAACTGCCGTGGCCGGTGTTGAGCCACAGCCCGTCGACAGGCGTCGGCCCGAGAAGCGGCAAACTGTCGGCGGTCATCGGGCGCAAGCCCGACCAATAATCGGGTTCGCCGTGCCATCTCGCGCCCGGCAGCAAGTCGGGGAGCGCGGCCAGCACGGTGTCGGCGCGGCGCCGGTCGATCGTGCGGTCACGTCCGGCGAGATCGGCCTTGCCCGCGATGCGTAGCCGGTTGCCGAGCGGCGTCAGCGTCACCTTGCGATGGGCATCCTGCATGGCATGGCGGGGCAGGGCGCTCGGGTCCGTCATGTGCAACGTGATCGAATAGCCCTTCACCGGCACCATCGGCAGGCGAAGCCCAAACGGCGCCGCGAGGTCGACGCTTTCGATTCCCGCCGCCAACACCACGGCCTCGGCAGCCAGATCGTCTGTTGCGCCGTCTGCGGCAACGCGTATGCCGCGGACCCGGTTGCGCTCGACAAGTACCCCTGTCGCCGTTGTGTTGAACCGGAAGGCAACGCCGTTCTCGACATCAGCGCGTGCCATCTCCTGTGAAAACAGTCGCCCATCGACGGTTTCGTCGCGGTCGTAGTGCAAGCCGCCGGCAAACGAGACCCGCGCCGCCGCCAGTGCCGGTTCGATCTCAACCAACGCCGCACCGGACAATGCCTTCGGTCGCACCGTCGGATCGTCGACCCCCAGTGCCGCGGCGTGCGCGGTCTCGAAGCTCTTGGCGGTGCGATAGAGATAGATGAACCCATCGGTGCGCTGGTCGTACGCCAAGTCGTGCGCCGCGCGCAGCTCTTGCAACAGCCCCAGGCTATAGCCCGACAAGCGTCGCAGTTGGGTTTTGATTTCAGTAGTCCGCGAGGCCGTGCAGTTACCGAAGAACCGCACGATCCACGCCGCCATCGCAGGGTCAGGCCGCAGGCGCACGCGGTAGGCCGCATCATGCCGCCAAAACCGCTTGAGCACGGTTGCCGGGATACCGGGCGCCGACCACGGCGCGGCGGTCAACCCGTTCACCAAGCCGGCATTGGCGTAGGAACAGCCCAGCGCCGGTGCCGCCGCACGGTCCACCACCGTCACCTCGTGGCCGTCCCGCACGAGGGCGTACGCCGTGGTGACGCCGACCACGCCGGCGCCGATGACCACAAGCTTCATGGGCACGCTCCCGGCTCGCCGGGCGTTCTATCCGCTAGATCGTAAAGGCGAGTTCGCCCAGCCGCTTGGTCATTTTCCGGTTTTCGGCATAGTTCACCGGCACCGCAATCAACGCAGGTCCCGGCTGGGCAAAGGCCTCTTCCAACGCGGGCTTAAGCTGATCCGCCGCGGTCAGGATTTTGCCCCACACGCCGAAGGATTTGGCGAACATCTCAAAGTCCGGGTTGTTGAAGGCAAGGTCCGAGTGCTTGCCGTCGAACGAGTTTTGCTGCTTCCACTTGATCAGCCCGTACTCGCCGTCCAGCCATACCATCGCCACGATGTTTTGCTTCATCCGTGCTGCCGTTTCGATGTCTTGCGCATTCATCATGAACCCGGCATCGCCATTGATCGACAACACCTTACGGTCGGGAAACGCCATCTTGGCGCCGATCGAGCCCGGGAACGCGAAGCCCATCGTGCAGAAGCCGTTCGAGATCAAGCAGGTATTGGCTTCGTCGCATTGGTAATAGCGCGAGATCCACATCTTATGGGCGCCGACATCCGACAGCAGAATGTCCTCCGGCCCGAGGAATTCGCGCACATCCCACAAAATCTTTTGCGGTTTCATGGGGAACGACGTGTCGTCCTTCTCCATCGCAAAGTCATCCAGGATCGTTTGCCGCAGGGGCCCGCGTCCATTGATGTCGAACAGCGGCAGCTTGTTCTCAAACCGCTGGTTGATCATCTCGTTCATTTGCCACAGTGCGTCGGCGACGTCCGAGACGACATCGACCGCCACGGGGTAGGACTGATCCACCTCGGCCGGGAAAAAGTCGACATGGATGATCGTCTTGCCGCCGGTCTTGTTCCAATGCTCGGGCGAATACTCCACGAGGTCGTAGCCCACCGCGACGATTACGTCCGCTTCGTCCAGCGCCGCGTTGATGTGATCGCGGCCCTGCAAGCCCAACGTAAATAGACAATGAGGGTCGGTGCGCGGCACCGCGCCCTTGCCCATAAAGGTATTCACCACGCCGATGCCGGTCTTGTGCGCCAGACGTTGCAATTGCTTGGAGGCACGCTTCCGCACTGCGCCGTTGCCGGCCAAGATGAGAGGATTCTTCGCCTCGACGATCAGGTCCACCGCTTGTTTGATCGCCTTGTGATCCGCGGCCGCGCGGCGGGTCTTGTGCCGACCCATCGGCGCCTGATCGGTGTCTTCTTCTGCCAGGTTCTCCGGCAACTCGATCACGCAGGCGCCGGGCTTTTCCGATTCGGCAATCTTGAAGGCCTTGCGCACGACTTCAGGAATGTTGTGGGGGCTGCTAATCGATTGCGCCCATTTGGTAATCGGCGCGAACATGGCGATCGAGTCCATGTTCTGATGGCTCTCTTTATGAAGCCGCCGGGTCGAAGCTTGCCCGATGATTGCAATCAGCGGCGCGCGATCCATGTTTGCGTCGGCGACGCCGGTCACGAGATTCGTCGCCCCGGGCCCCAAAGTGCCCAAACAAACGCCCGCTTTGCCGGTTAGCCGGCCAAAGGCATCGGCCATAAACGCGGCGGCCTGTTCATGGCGGCACAGAACAAATTCGATCTTGCTATCCAATAGCGAGATCATGACGTCGGCGTTTTCCTCGCCGGGCACCCCAAAAATGTGGGTCACGCCCTCTTCTTCGAGGCATTGAACAAATAAATCAGAGGCTTTCATCAAGAATCCCCGCTATCAAAAATTAGTATCAGCCTAGACCGCGGACATTCTAACTAGCTGATCTCACCGAGTCCCGGTTCCGCGCCGATTGGGTCGGAATTCCTCGGCGGATAAGGCATTATGCGGTTTCCGCGATGCGACGCTCGGCTTTCGGGCGGGTTCGGCTCACGGCCTGTTTCTGGAGTTTGATTAGTGAAGCGCGTTCTCTTGATCCTCGTGGGGCTGATTGTCCTTGTCGTCGCGGCGGCGCTGGTCGCCCCCAGTTTCATCGACTGGAACCAGTACAAAGGCGAAATCGCCGGAGCTGTCGAGCGCGCCACCGGTCGCACCCTGGTGATGAGCGGCGATTTGTCGCTTTCGGTGCTGCCGACGCCGCGGGTGTCGGCCGTCGGTGTCCGGCTTTCCAGCGCCGGTGGCGACGATGATTTCCTGACGCTCCGCGCATTGGACGTCCAGGTCGCGCTCTGGCCTCTCCTGCGCGGTGAGATCCAAGTCATCAGTGTGCGCTTGGTCGAGCCCGAGTTCTTTCTCGCCGTCGCCGAAGACGGCACCGCCAATTGGCAGTTCGACACCGGCCCGGCCACACCCGCCGACGAGCCGGGGACTACCGCGCCGATCAGCGTCGAGCGCGTCGTGGTGGCCAACGGTGCACTCAACTATGTCGACGCCACGACCGGGCACGCCAAACGCATCGAGGCCATCACCGCCACCTTTACGGCGGACGACCTCGTGCAAGGGCCGTATGCGGCGGAGGGGAGTTTCTCGGTGCGCGATCAAGCCGTCGGGTTCGATGTTTCGCTCGGGGCGGCCGGGCGCGGTGGGGCGATGCCGTTGCGTGCCAAGCTTGAGTTGGAGCGCGGTGGGGCTGTGGCCTCTGTCCAGGGCACCGTCTCACCGTTTGCCGAGACCCCGGCGATCGACGCTAAACTGTCGTTCGAGGGCGGGGACTTGCGCGAGGCCCTCAGCGTTGTCTCCAAGATTGCGGGCAGCGAGGCCACGCCGATCATTCCCGGCGCGCAAACCTTTTCCATCACGGCGGTCCTAACCGGCGGCACCGAGATGGTCGCGATCAACGATTTGGCGATGCTGGTCGGGGAAACCCGTGCCACCGGTGCGATTGCTGCGTCGCTTGGCGATGCGGTGTCGCTCGATGTCACGTTGGCCTTGGGCCGCATCGATCTCGACGCCTGGGCCAACGCCGTATCGATCCAAACGTCAGACGCCGCGCTCCCGCTGCCGAATGGGGCGCCGGCGGCATCGCCGGCAAACCCGCTCGACGCGCTCGACGGCCTCACCGCGACGCTTGACCTCACGGGCGACGCGTTGACCTTTCGCGGCGGCCTGGTGCGCCAGTTTCGCTTCGCTGCCACCCTCGCCGACGGCGCAGTCGAGGTAATGGCGCTCAACGCAATGCTTCCGGGCGGGGCAGATATCGCGATCTCGGGACGTGCCGCGACCGTCGATGGTCAACCGCGATTCGATGGCCGGCTGGAACTGGCGGCTGCAGATTTTCGCGCCGCGGCGGAATGGCTTGGCGTGTCGCTCGACGGATTCGCCCCCGGTCGGCTGCGCCAGCTCAGTTTGCAAAGCCAGTTGCGCGTGACGCCCGACCTCGGGCAAGCCTTCGGCATCGATTTGCGTCTGGATTCGTCGCGGATCACCGGCGGGGTGGCATATGCATTCCGCTCCCGTCCCTCGTTCAGCGTGGACCTGGAGATCGATCGTCTCAACCTCGACGCGTATCTCGCGGAGGGACCCACGCCGCTCACCGCAACTGTGTCGGGCAACGACACCTCGTCGATTGCGGGCGCCGGAACGCTTGCGTTTCTCGATACGTTCGATACCAATACCAAGGTCCGGGTCGACTCGCTGTCACTGGGCGGGCGGCGGTTTGGTGGCGTCGCGGTGGACGCGTCGCTCCTCGGTGGTGCGCTCACCCTGCGTGAGGCGACGGTTGCCGATGCGGGCGGGGCGGCGCTGGCGCTCTCTGGCTCGGCCGGCAACTTCGCCAGCGTGCCGGCTTTTGATACCCGGGTGGTAATAAAGGCGGCGGATGCCGCCGCACCGGCGCGCTTTTTCGGGATTGATCTCCCGGTCGACGCTCGCGCCATGGGCCAGATCGACCTCAGCGGCAGCGTGATCGGCACGGCCGAGGATCTTGCTGTCGACCTCACCAGCGACATTGGGGATATGACGGCGGCGGCCAATGGCCGTCTTGAATTGTTGGCCGCCGCACCGCGTGTCGATATGCGCCTGACCCTCATTGGCCCCAGCTTCGTGCGCGCCGCACAGCTTGCGGGGCTGACCATCGCGCCCGCCGAACGCGGGCTAGACGGGGCGCTCATGCTGACTGCCGCGGTACGTGGCAATCAAGACACCCTCAATCTCGAAGCCGACGTCAACGCGGCGGCACTCACCATGGTTGTCAGCGGCGCGGTTGACGATCCGATGTCGGCGCCGGCCTTCAACATCAACCTGCAAATCAATCATCCCGACATGACGCAGCTCTTGCGCACGCTTGGCGTTGACTACCAACCAGCGGCGGTCAATCTCGGCGCCGTCCGCACGCTCGCCGATATTTCCGGGCAGCCGGAACAAATCACCGTCTCGCGCATCGAGGGCGCGCTCGGCCCGATAAGCTTTGTCGGTGACGCAACGGCAAATCTCGCCGGCGCGCGCCCCCGCATCGATGCCCGGCTCAACACGGGTGAGGTTCTCGTCGACCTTTTCCTCCCCGTTTCCAGCAGCGCCGCCGGTGCCGGCACGGCCACCACGACTACCGGCACGGCGGCACAAGGGGGTAACCGCTGGTCGCAAGATCCCATCGATCTCACCGCGCTCCAGGACTTTGACGGCAGTCTAGCCCTGAATGCGCGCGGTCTGATCTACGGCGACTACACGTTGCGCGATCCGTCCCTCGTGGCGACGCTCGAAGCGGGCACTCTGACCGTCGACCCGCTGAGCGCAAACCTGTTCGAGGGCAATGCCGCGATCCGACTGACCGCGGTTGCCGATCGAGTCGCGCGGCTCGGTGTCTCTCTCACGCTTGACGGCGCCAATATCGAACAAGCCCTGCGGACCAGCGCCGGGCTCGACCGGGTCACGGGTCGCTTCGACATGCGCGGCGAATTCACGACCACCGGCCAAAGCCAATTCGATCTTGTCAACAACCTCGACGGCAACCTGTCGTTTGCGGCGCAAGACGGGGTCGTGCGGGGACTCGATCTCCCGTCACTAAGTGATCGCCTCGGCAACCTGAACCAGGCGCTCGACTTCGCCGACCTCCTCTTCCGCACCTTCGAGGGCGGCGAGACCCGCTACACAGCCTTCCAGGGCAGCTTCCAGGTCGAGGACGGCGTGGCACGCAGCACCGACCTCAGTGCCGCTCTTGATGCCGCTGCGGGAACCGGCACCGCGATCGTCGATCTCCCGCGTTGGCGGCTCGACATGAGAACCGTTGCCCGTCTCACCGACCATCCCGAATCGCCCGATGTCGGGCTCGATCTCAATGGCTCGCTCGACAACCCGCAGCGCAACATCCGCACCCAAGCGCTGGAGCAATACCTCACCCAACGCGTCGGCACGACGCTGATTCGAAAATTGCTCAAGGATGACGACCGGCCGACGACCACCCAGCCGGCTCCGGCCGCAGCGCCATCGCAAGACAGCCGTATCCCGGCACTCCCCGGTCAGGGCACGGCCACCGAAGAGTCCAAGCCCGCGACGGGCGAGGATCTGGTCAAAGGCATCCTGCGTCGTCTGCAGGATCGCTAGCCGGTTCCGCCTTTACCGCTTGCAACACATACTGGCGCAACGCACTTGAGAGGTTGTCGGTCCGCGCCGCGTCGATCTCGGCCACCAAGGCGTTCAGCGAGACACCGCGTAACCGCGCTAAACGCATCAGCTCGTCCCAAAACATCGGCTCCAGCGACACGCTGGTGCGATGCCCCGACACAATGACCGAACGTTTGGTAATCATTGTGCCTCGTCCCGAGGACGGATCATCTCGGCCGGATCGACCCAAGCGGCATACTCCTCGGCGGTCACGGCGCCTGATCCCAACGCCGCCTCACGCAATGATTCTCCCTCTTCGTGGGCGCGCTTGGCGATCTTCGCGGCGGCGTCGTAGCCGATGTGCGGCACCAACGCCGTCACCAGCATCAGCGATCCCCGCAGCAAGGCATCAAGCCGCGCATCGTTCGGTTCGATGCCTTGCACGCATCGCGCATCGAAACTCGCGACGGCATCGGCCAGCAGATTGGTCGACTGCAGCACGCTGTAGATGATTACCGGTTTGTAGGTGTTTAGCTCCAAATGTCCCCCGGCATTGGCAACGGTCACCGTCATGTTATTGCCCATCACCTGGGCGCATACCTGGGTCAGCGCCTCGGCCTGCGTCGGATTCACCTTGCCCGGCATGATCGACGAACCTGGTTCGTTGGCAGGCAGACTGATTTCCCCGATCCCTGAACGCGGCCCGGACGCCAGCAACCGAATATCGTTGGCGATCTTCATCAAGGCGGTTGCGGCGCTATTCATCGATCCGCTTGCCGCGGTCAGGGCATCGTGCGCGGCGATGGCGGCAAACTTGTTGGACGCGCTGGCGAACGGTAGATCGGTGCGCTCGGCGATTTGCTGCGCTACGGCGGTGTGAAATCCGGAGCGGGCATTAAGGCCCGTCCCCACGGTGGTGCCGCCTTGGGCGAGCAGCAAGAGCGTCGGCAGCGTTTGTTTGACGTTGCCTAGGGCGGACATGACTTGCGCCGCATAGCCGGAGAACTCTTGGCCCAACGTCATCGGTGTCGCATCCTGGAGGTGGGTGCGCCCTAGTTTCAGGACCGCGTCCCACAACGTCGCCTTTTCGGAAAGTGATGTCTCCAATCCGGCCAATGCCGGGATCAACCGATCGGTGATGGCCCGCACCGCCGCGATATGCATGGCCGTGGGGAATGTATCGTTGGACGATTGCGCCATATTGACGTGGTTGTTCGGATGAACCGGGTCTTGGCGACCTAGAGGGTGTCCGAGCAATTCGTTGGCGCGGTTGGCGATCACCTCATTGGCGTTCATGTTGGTTTGGGTGCCGGACCCGGTCTGCCAGACCACCAGCGGGAAATGGTCGTCCAGGGCGCCGCTCGCGACCTCGGTGGCGGCCGCCTGAATCGCGCCGCCGCGCTCCTTGTCGAGATCGCCTTGCGCCATATTGACGATGGCGGCAGCGAGTTTGATCTCGCCCAACGCATGAATGATCGAGGCCGGCATCCGCTCCACCCCGATGGGAAAATTCTCCAAACTACGCTGGGTTTGCGCGCCCCAATATCGATCCGCCGGCACCGCGATCGTCCCGATCGAATCGCGTTCGCTGCGCGTTCCTGCCATCGCCTAGTCCTTTGCTACCCATTCGCTGATGTGGTGTTCCTCGACCGATCCGTCGTCGCCGTAAAACGTGACCTTGGACACATCGAAGACCGCCGTCTTGGCGATCGTCGGAAAGCGCGCGACTTCGCGCGGCGTTCGTTCGCCGCCTTGTAAGACGACCATGTCTTGCGTACCGGTGTTTTTCAGATGGTGCACGGTGCCGTCGGCGGGAAACCCGAGATCGTCGCCCGGCCCGATTGCGACCTCGTCGTCGCCGACCTGCGCGTAACCGCTCCCTTCAAGAACGAACAGCCACTCCTCTTGCAAGGTATGGGCATGCGGCAGGTAGCTTTGTTTGCCGGCAGGAATGCGCGCGATGTTCATATGCATGCGCTGAATGCCGGCATGATCGCTCAGCCGGTGAACGAACACCTCGGACTTAGGGTTCATCGGGTGCTTGATATGGGCGGCATCTTCCGGTCGCAATGCGGCGGTCCGGACGATGTTCGTAGGATCGTTGGTCATGGCGAACTCCTTGTGGGGTCAGTCTACAGTCCTACCGCACCCCTCCTGACAACCTGCTGTCAGGAGGCATCAAAAAACGTGATCGATCAGCAACCCGGCGGCGAATACGAATAACACCGCGCTGGTGCTCCACGACACCGCGCGCTGCACCGCCGGGCGACCCAGCCAGACCCGAGCGCGGTCTGCCACCAACATGATGCCCATCTGCCAGACGACGTTGACGACGAATAGCGCCACCCCGAGCGTGACGAGTTGCGGCCACACGCGGCGCGCAGGATCGACGAAGTTCGGCATCAGCGCGAGAAACAACACGATCACCTTGGGGTTGAACAGATTGGTCAACAATGCATCGCGCATCCCGGCAAAGGGGCGCACGACGCGGCCGCCCGACATCGCGGACACGTTGATCAATCCCGACCGAAACCCTTGAATGCCCAGCCAAGCGAGGTAGGCCGCGCCGACCACCGCGATACTCTTGAAGGCGATCGTGCTCGAGGCGATCACCAACGAGATCCCCAGCGCTGCCAGCGCGGTATGGCTGAACAACCCGAGTTGCACGCCCATCACTGTCGCGGCCCCCGTGCGCGGACCCGACGACATCGTGTAGCGGATAATCAGCAACGTATCGGGTCCGACCGACAGCACCAGCGCCAGAATCGTCGCGAGAAACGCGAGCAGGGTATGGAGGTCGACCAGCATATCACGGGCTTACGGGTTGCCAGGACCGGGTGCAACCCCGATGCGACGCGCTCAGTCCTTCAGCCGAACCAAGGCAATGCCCGACTGCGGGCGCATGCGCAGCAGCGGCCCCAGGTCGGGGGTTTTGGCGTAATTCGCAATCAGGTCCCGTGCGGCCCGGTGCCGGCCCAAATCCACGGACCATGATTTGGGCTTGCCGTGGCGCCGCCAGGTGATCTCCTCGCCGTCTTCCAGCGTGTCGTCAAAGATCATCGCCAATGTGGGCAGTGGTGGATGGCCAGTGGCATGCAGGTGATGCGCGGGGAAGTCGTCGTCGAACAACAGCTTGCGAAAGCCCCGCGCATGGGCTTCAATCACCCGTTGCGCATGGCTGATGTGGTCGTCGAAGTAACACAAGGCGTCGTCCGTTGCCGCAACATCGGCGGTCATCCAGTCGTCTTCGTGGTAGGTCGCCGTCGCATCGCGCCAAACCACGCTGCGAAAACT
>CALJDF010000102.1 GCA_938023835.1 uncultured Alphaproteobacteria bacterium | reverse complement strand
GCGCGATGCCGGGTGCTTGACCATTGTGGATGTGGTTACGTCGTTGGCCGGTATCCCCGTCGAGGTCGATGCCTGGGGTGCGGATGCGGTCTATTCCGGCACCCAAAAGTGTATCTCCTGCCCGCCCGGTCTCTCGCCGGTCACGTTCAGCCCCCGCGCCATCGAGGCCGTGAAGGCACGCAAAACGAAGGTGCAGAGCTGGTTTCTCGACCTCAATTTGGTGCTCGCCTATTGGGACGGGGACGGGGGCCGGTCTTATCACCACACCGCGCCGGTCAATGCGCTTTATGGCCTCAACGAAGCCTTGGCCATCGTCGAAGAAGAAGGCTTGGACAATGCCTGGGCACGCCATGCGCACACCCATAAGGCGCTGAGGGCGGGGCTCGAAGCGATGGGCGTCACCTTCCTCGTCGACCCGGCCCACCGGCTGCCGCAACTCAATACAGTCTTCATTCCGGAGGGGCTCGACGATGCCGCAACGCGTGGCGCTTTGCTGCGCGACTACGGGATCGAAATCGGCGCGGGCCTGGGCCCTTTTGCGGGCAAGATCTGGCGAATCGGGTTGATGGGTGAATCGAGCCGCATCAACAACGTGCTCGTCCTTTTGGCGGCCCTAGAAAAACTGATGCGAACAGCTGGCTTGAACGTACCGGCAAGCGGCGTCCAAGCGGCCGCGACAGCCTAGTCCGGAAACCCGGTGCGGGACGAGCTGTCGCCGGCATCCCATGCCGTGCGAAAGTCGTCGTCATGGAACCGAAACGACGGTCGAGCGATGAAGTGGTCGAACCACGCCGCCAATTGAGACCGCCCCGTTCGCCAATCGTCATTCCCACCTGACATCGCCCGTTGCCGATCGAGATAGATCAGCGCGCAGGCAATCGAAATCAGTCCGATTGTAAAACCGGCAAAGGTCGCCGCCTCTTCCTCGAGCGTGTCCAGACAACGCGTCATCGTCTCGGTGTGCCGGTCCAGCGCGTCTTGAAACAGAACCTCCTTGGGTCGGTTCATCTCGACGACCCGAAGGACGGCGGTATCGAACAGCCCATCGCCCAACGCAAGATGACGGAGCGCCGTCCAACGCGCCTCGCCGTGCGGGGGGAAAATCTTGGGGCCGTCGTGGAGTGAGTCGAAATATTCGTAGATCGCAGGACCACCGTAGAGCGGCGATCCGTCGTCACGCACCAGGGTAGGGACTTTGCTCAGGGGATTGGCGGCAACGTGGGCCGGATCGCGATCGAACGGGTTGGTCGGTATCCGCTCGATTTGATCGTAAATACCGGCCTCGATGGCCACGACCTGGACCTTATGGACAAGGTTTGGAATCGGCGTGTAGAAAAGCTTCATGGGTCCTCCGGCGTGTCGACCTTGGTGCGACAGCATAGCGCACCATCTCATGACCTTGACTTGAGTCAACCGAACGGGTCATGGGTACGTCTAAGATACCGCGAACTGGGAGGTCCGAATGGTCGATATTGCTCAACCTAGCCGCGCGCCGCGCGTCAACAAGATTGCGATGGCTTCTCAAACCGCGCCAAAGCGGGCGATCCTGCGTTCACGTCAACCCTCGCCATTGTGCCTTTTTCCCGGCGCCACTCTTGCCGTCTCTGCCGTCTCGAACATTGACTCACGTCAACGCCTTAGGGTGGCAGAATGCCGCACCCCAGCGGTCGATTCCGGTGCAAGTATTCCCTAACTGACTTCGGCGATCATCCGACGCATTTTTTGCCCGGCCT
The DNA here is from genome assembly GCA_938023835.1 of uncultured Alphaproteobacteria bacterium. GTDB lineage: Bacteria > Pseudomonadota > Alphaproteobacteria > SHVP01 > SHVP01 > CALJDF01. Next base: position 964 of record CALJDF010000102.1, on the reverse strand, counting down.
TTACCGGCGCCCCGGTACAGGTGGCTAGGTCGTCGAGCGACAGCCCCTCAAGGAGTTCGTGCACCACGAAAGTTCCTTGGGCCACGTCGATCACGGCGAGATCGGTGTAGATTCGAGACACGACGCCCTGCCCCGTTAACGGATAGTGGCAGGCATCGACCAGTTTTGGGGCGCCGTCCTTCGCAACGTGTTTGGTGAGAACCACCACCCGTTTCGCCCCCGCCACGAGATCCATGGCACCACCAATTGCCGGAATGGCATCCGCGGTACCCGTCGACCAGTTCGCGAGGTCGCCATTCGCGGCCACCTGAAAAGCACCGAGAACGCACAGGTCGATGTGGCCGCCGCGAATCATTGCAAACGAGTCCGCGTGGTGAAACAGCGCCGCCCCGGCGCGGAGCGTGACGGACTTTTTGCCCGCGTTAATCAACTCCTCGTCTTGTTCGTCCGGCCCCGCGGTCGGCCCTACGCCGAGCAGCCCGTTTTCCGAATGGAGGACGATTTCCCGCCCATGCGGCACGTGGTCGGCGACAAGCTCCGGCAGGCCGATGCCGAGATTGACGTAAGCGCCTTCAGGGATGTCCCGCGCCGCCCGCCACGCCATCTGGGCAGCACTGAAACCCTTGGGCGGCGCGGTCATGGATAGCCCTGCCCTTGCTGTACGGCGCGGCGTTCGCTCATCGGGTTGGGTTCGTGGACGACTGAATTGACGAAGATCCCCGGGGTCACCACGGTCTCAGGATCGATATCGCCGAGCGCCACGATGGTGCGAACCTGAACGACGGTATGGCGCGCTGCCATGCACATGATCGGACCGAAGTTCCGAGCCGCGAGACGGTAGGTCAGGTTTCCCCACCGGTCGGCGGCCTGCGCCTTGACCAAGGCGATATCGGCGTGGAGCGGTGCCTCAACGACATAATCGGCACCGTCGATGGTGCGCACTTCCTTCCCATGCGCCACCGGC
>CALJDF010000101.1 GCA_938023835.1 uncultured Alphaproteobacteria bacterium | reverse complement strand
TTCAAGGAACAAAAGCTCGTGGTGGTCGGTGACCAGGGGATGGCGGTGTTCGACGACGGGGAGCCGTGGGACAGCAAGCTGTCGCTCTATCCCCACCGTATCGAGTGGCGCGAAGGCATGCCCGTCCCGGAAAAAGCCGATCGCGAACCCGTGCCGTTGACGGAAGACGAACCCCTCAAACTCGAACGTTCCGAGGCGTCGAGCACCTGCAACACCGCAAGACCTTCGGCACCATCGGTGCGCGGCGTGCAGCGGGTCTCCATGCACTCCAAGAAATGGGCGCATTCGAGTTTGAGGGGTTCGTCTTCCGTCAACGGCACGGGTTCACGATCGGCTTTTTCCGGGACGGGCATGCCTTCGCGCCACTCGATACGGTGGGGATAAAGCGACAGCTTGCTGTCCCACGGCTCGCCGTCGTCGAACACCGCCATCCCCTGGTCGCCGACCACCACGAGCTTTTGTTCCTTGAACGGATGCAACCACGAAACAAAAACGTGCGCGCTTTCACCCCCTAGGAACGAAAGATGGGTCGTCGTCACATCGGCGATGGTTTTGTGCAGATAGTAGCTGCCCGTGGCATTGACGCTTGTGGGCGGCGTGCCGACCAGCGATAGAATCATCGACAAGTCGTGTGGGGCGAAGCTCCACAAAATGTTTTCTTCGCGGCGCACTTTTCCAAGATTGAGCCGATTGGAATAAATGTATTGCAGGCGCCCGAGTCGGCCTTCGCGCACGAAAGCGCGAAGCTGTAGGAAGGCGGGGTGGTATTGCAGCAGGTGCCCGACCATCAAGATACGACCGGCATCCCGCGCCATCGTCACCAATGCTTCGGCATCCGAGACTTGGAGGGCGAGGGGTTTTTCGACGAAGACATCCTTCCCCGCCAGCAATGCCTCGCGGGTCAGCGTGGCGTGCTGCTCTGCCGGCGCGGCAATGACGACCCCTGAGATGGCCGGATCGGCGAGAACCTCGACAAACCCGCGTACCGGGACATCATGGGCATCGGCCAAGCCCGCGGCGCGCTCTGCATCGACGTCGCAGATCGCCGCCAATGCCCCTAAGTCTTTGAAATTCCTGACAAGGTTCTTCCCCCAATACCCACAGCCGACGACGGCCACATTTGGTGCGGCGGCTGTCATTGGGGGCTATGCACGGTTGGGAACATGAACAAGTGTCTGAATTTCCACCGACAATTCGGTGGCCGCCCATTTATGCCCTCGACGCAGGGCCGCAGCAAGGAGGTTTTCCGCCCGACACCGGGACATCGCGCGACAAATCTGGAACCCAATGCGGCATGACGCCTGTATGTTGGCGGTCCATGGGATTCCGTAAACGATGACAGCCGACCCTACCCCTCTGTACACCTATCGTGTCGGCGCGGTTGTTGTGCTCGTTCTGCTGCTGGGTCTGGTGATGCCGTTGGCCCCAAACGGCACCGTCGCGGCTTTGCTTTTGCTCGGCCTTGCCGCCCTATCCAGTCCAACGGCCCGCCAATCGGTCACCGGATTACCTCTTGAACTCGGGGTCGGCCTCGCGGGTCTGGCAAGTTGGACCGTGACCTCGGCCCTCTGGTCACCGCTCGACGACCCAGGCAAGGCTGCGCGGACCGTGGGCCTCGGCATTCCCGGTCTTGTCCTTATTGGGTGGATGCGCGCCGCCGTGCCTCGATCGGCTCAGATTCAGACCGCCCTTGTCGCGGCCCTGATCGTCGCAACGGCCGTATTTTTGTTCGAGGGATTAAGCGGCGCGGCGCTGATGCGCACCTTACGCGGCGAAGAAGCCGCAACTGCCGCCGTCAACCTCGAACGCGTCGGGCGCGGCGTCGTGTTGTTCTCGATCTTATTGTGGCCGACCACCTTTGCGCTCGGTGACCGGCGGCCCATTGCGGCTGTTATCTTTCTCTTGGCCGGCGCGGCCGCCGTGGTGGTCTTGCCGATGAATGCAGCCCTTGTCGGCCTCGTGCTGGGCGCGGTGACGCTTCTGACCGTCCGGGTTGTTCCACGTACCGGTCTGACGATCTTAGCGGTCGCGTTTTGTCTCTATGCCGCATTTGCGCCGTGGCTCTCGGGCAAGGTAGTGACCATTCAGGCGTTACAAGCGCGGCACATCGAGCTGCCGACGCCTTGGGCACATCGCATCGGTATTTGGAGTTTTGCCGCCGAGCAGGTTGCGACCTTCGCGCCATGGGGTGCGGGGTTCGATGCCGCCCGGGCTATCGGCGCTCGGGAGGATGTGATTGAGGCGCTGCGCCCGCAGTTTGGCTACGCCCCCGCCGCGCTGCCGCTGCATCCCCATAACGCCGTGCTGCAAGCGTGGCTCGAGCTCGGCATCGTCGGTGTCATCGGGCTCGGCCTCGTCTTCGTCGGGCTGCTACGCGGGTTGTGGCGATCATCGCTGACACCCTGGCGACGCGCCGCAGCCGCAGCCGCCGTAGTGACGGCCTTGCCACCGTTCGTTTTGAATTTCGGGATTTGGCAAGCATGGTGGCTGGCAGCGCTTTGGCTCGCGGCGGCGATGACTGTCGGGCTCTTGATACGCCACGAACCCGCTGGGTCTTGAGCCGTTCTTGTTTTGCGCGTGACGGACGGCCATAAGGTTGCCATGACATCACTGGCCATAGGGATGCGTCCATGTGCGGCATAGCCGGGTTCTGGCAACGCGCCGCCGAGGTCGAGACGCCGCTCGAGCGAGTCGCCCAAACCATGGCCGACACCTTGACGCACCGTGGCCCGGATGATTCCGGCGCCTGGGCCGATGCGACCGCCGGGGTCGCTCTCGGACATCGCCGATTGTCCATTATCGATTTGTCTGCCGCCGGCCATCAGCCAATGGTGTCGACCAATGGTCGCTTTGTCGTCAGCTATAACGGCGAGATCTACAACCACGGTGACCTCCGCAAAGATCTTGAGTCGCAAGGTGTCGCGTTTCGCGGTCACTCGGATACGGAAGTGATCGTAGAAGGCTTGGCCCGATGGGGTATTGCCGACACGCTGGCGCGGTTGATCGGCATGTTTGCTTTTGCGGTATGGGATCGTGAAACGCGAGAGCTCACCCTGATTCGCGACCGGGTCGGCATCAAGCCGCTCTACTGGGGCCAGTTCGGCCAAACGATTGCCTTCGGCTCGGAGCTGCGCGCGATCCGCGCCCATCCGCGCGCCACGACGACCATCAATCGCGCCGCTGTGGCGGACCTCGTGCGCCATGGCTACGTCACAGGCCGGCACTCCATCTACAACGAGGTCCAGCGTGTCTCGCCCGGAAGCATGCTGACCGTTGCAGCCGACGGCACCACCACCGAAACCCGCTACTGGACGGTGCAGGCCCGCCCGTCCGATCCTAATGAGGCGCCCGAGGCAGCACGCGAACGCATCGAGGCCTTACTCAGCGATGCCGTGAAGCGGCGCATGGTGGCCGATGTGCCGCTCGGCGCGTTCCTCTCCGGCGGCATCGATTCCTCAGCCGTGACGGCCTTGATGCAAGCGCAAAGCAGCCAGCCAATCAAAACCTTCACCGTTGGGTTTGGGCAACAGGACTATGACGAGGCGGCGCACGCGCGCGCGGTCAGCACCCACCTCGGCACCGACCATACCGAGATCAGATTCGACGCCGACGAGGGTGCCGCGCTCATTCCAAGTCTGCCGGAAATGTACGACGAGCCCTTTGCCGATTCGTCGCAGATCCCGACCTTTCTCGTCTCTCAGGTCGCCCGGCGCGACGTGATCGTCGCGCTATCGGGCGACGGCGGCGACGAAGTGTTTGCCGGCTATACCCGACATCAACTGGCCGCGCGGTGGGGACGCGTCGGCGGTCTGCCGGCACCGCTGCGACGTCTTCTGGGGGGAGCCTTGCGCGCCACCTCGCCGGACACGCTGGACCGCCTTGCCCGCTTACTCCCAGCAAATCGGCGGCCACCACAGGCCGGCATGCGGCTCCACAAACTGGGCGCGGTCCTTGCGGCGCCGTCGCTGCCCGCGGTCTACGACACGGTCACGCGCTACGGCGATCACTTCGTTCTAGACGCCGATCAAGCGACCTCGGCAGCGCGCGAACCGGTGAGCGGCGATCCGGTTTTGTGGATGCAGACCTGCGATCTCAACGGATACTTGCCGGACGACGTCCTGACCAAAGTCGATCGCGCCAGCATGGCCGTCGGACTGGAAGTCCGCGTACCGATCCTCGATCACCGGGTGGTCGAGGCGCTCTGGGCGTTACCCAGCGAACTCAAGATTCGCGGCGGCACATCCAAGTGGCTGCTGCGCGAAATCCTTTACCGGCATGTCCCGCGCGAGATGTTCGACCGGCCCAAACAGGGGTTCGCCGTCCCCGTCACGCGGTGGCTGCGCGGCCCCTTGCGCGACTGGGCAGAAACACTGCTCGCAGAGAACCGGCTCAAACAAGAGGGTTTCTTCGATCCCGCCGTCGTTCGTCGCCTTTGGACGGCCCATCTGGCGGGGCAGGCCGATCATTCGGGCGCGCTGTGGGCCACATTGATGTTCCAGGCCTGGCATGAACACATGCGCGCCACCCCATGACCCAGCCGCGTTTGCTCATGGTGCTGAACGATGCGCCGTTCTTTATTACCCACCGTTTACCGGTCGCTTTGGCGGCGCGCGATGCGGGCTTTGAGGTGCATGTCGCGGCACCCTATGACGAGGCCCCGGTCGCGATCATGCGACGTGAAGGCCTTGTGCACCATGATATCCCGTTGAAGCGGGGCGCACGACAAGTCGGCGGCGAACTTGCGCTTATCATGGCGCTGTGGCGCATCGTTGGATCGGTCCGGCCCGATGTGTTGCACGCAGTAACGATGAAGCCGGTCATCTACGCCGGGCTTGTCGCGCGGCTACGCCATGTGCCTGCGGTCGTGCACGCCATTACCGGGCTGGGCTATTTGTTTTTGATCGAGGGATTGGCCGCGCGAATACAACGCGCCATCGTCAAACAGCTCTACCGATTCTCGCTGCGCCACCGAAATGCCGTGGCGATATTTCAAAACCCCGACGACCTTGGCCTATTTTGCGACAACGGTCTGGTTGATCCGGCCATCACCGTCATGATCAAAGGGTGCGGCGTCGACATGACGCGGTTCGCCCAACACCCGGAACCTACCGGCAAACCTGTTGTGGTCTTCCCGGCGCGCATCCTCGGCGACAAGGGGGTGCATGAATTCGTCGCCGCCGCACGCGCCCTGCACGAGCGCGCGGATTTCGTTCTTGTTGGACGCACCGATCCCGATAACCCAACCGATGTCGGCGAAGCAGGCATTCGCGCCTGGGAGCGCGAGGGCATTCTCACGTGGCAGGGATTTGCCGAAGACATGCCGGCGGCGTTGGCACAAGCCACCGTGGTGTGCATGCCCTCGTATCGTGAGGGCCTGCCGCGAGTCCTGATCGAGGCCGCCGCAATCGGGCGTGCGATCGTAACGACCGACGTGCCGGGGTGCCGCGAGATCGTTCGCAACGAGGAGAACGGCCTCTTGGTCCCCGCCCGAAACGGCGCGGCGACCGCCGCAGCGGTCAAACGCTTGATCGACGATCCGGCGCTGCGGCACCGCCTTGCCGCCCAGGGCCGCGCCCGCGCCGAGGCAGAATTCTCCGTGGACCTGTTCGTCGAACAATCGCTGGCCGCCTATCGCCGTGTCTCCCCGTCTTCCTTCGCGACCCCGTGATGGCGACGCGGGCAAGCAGCGCCTGATCTGATATAAGCGGCCATGGTCGTCACCATGATCGTCGTCGCCGTGAGCGCGTTCGCCGCGTCCTTCCTCGGCACCCAGTTGTTGCTGCGCACTCTGCAGGCGCGCGCTATCCTCGATCATCCCAACGAGCGCTCGAGTCACGCCGTGCCCACGCCGGTCGGTGGCGGGCTCGTGGTGATGGCGGTGATTGCCGTCGAGTGGCTGCTTGTCTGGGCCCTTGGCGGCATCCAAAACGGCGGGCGGTTCACCTATCCGGTGCCCTTGCTGGTGGGCCTCGCGCTTGTCCTGGCCGCCGTCTCTTGGCGGGACGACCGCCAACCCCTGTCCCCAGTCTTGCGGCTCATCGTCCAGGCCGTCGTGGTCTTGATCGGCATTGCTGCGCTATCGGCGCATGGCCGGATTTTTCAAACCGTGCTGCCCTACGGGCTCGACGTCGTGATCACCGCCTGGGTGTGGTTGTGGCTGATCAATCTGACCAACTTCATGGACGGCATCGACGGCATCACCGGTGTTGAGGGCGGCAGTATTGGGATCGGCGTGGCGATTCTGGCCCCGCTAGCCGCCGCCGCAGGCTTGGTGGTCGGGATCGACACGCAGGTCCATCTCGCGCTTTACGCAATCATCCTGGCGGCCGCGCTTGCTGGGTTTGCCTGGTGGAACTGGCAGCCTGCCCGAATTTTCCTGGGTGATGTCGGCGCCGTCCCCCTGGGGTTTTTGTTCGGCTGGATGCTGCTGGAACTCGCCGGGGCGGGCTTGTGGGCCGCCGCGCTCCTGTTGCCGCTTTACTATCTAATGGACGCGACAATCACGCTGATCCGGCGCCTGCTCCGACGGGAGCACTTGCTCGAAGCCCATCGTCGTCACTTCTACCAGCAGGCGGCGCGCCGGTTCGGCTCCCACGCGCGCGTCGCCCGGACCATCCTCGGCCTCAACATCGCCCTTGTGGCACTGGCCTATGCAAGTGCTGTCCAACCGGACCGTCAAGCCTTATGGCTCGTGGTCGGGGCGGTACTTACAGGCGGTGTGCTGTGGTACTTTGCGCGCGACCCCGCGCCAACGTCCTGACCACATGACCGCCAACAATCCTCGACCCTTCCTTAGTCTGTCGCGCGTCAGCGTCGTCGCGCTCCACGATCTTATTCAAGCGACGATTGCCTTTGAGCTTGCGGTGTGGATTCGCCACCAGACATTGGGCAACGATCAAGCACTGTTTTTCGATTGGCCGAATACCCTGGCGTTCGTGGTGGTCTGCGCGATCGTTTTCTGGCGTGTCGGGCTCTATCGCGGCATTTGGCACTACGCCTCCTTCACCGATCTCGTGACGATCACCAAAGGTGTCTCGCTGGGCATCTTGATTTTCCTGCCGGTGCTGTTCCTGGTGACCAGGCTGGAGAATTTCCCCCGCACCGCCCTGATTTTGGTCTGGCCCCTTCTGGTGCTGCAGCTCAGTCTGCCGCGCCTGGCCTACCGCTTAATCAAAGACGGCAACCTTCGGGCAGTGTTTGAACGCAACCACGATGACCGCGTGCCGGTGCTGTTGGTTGGGGCCGGCAGCAGTGCAGAAGCGTTCATTCGCGAAATGAGCCGACCCGGTACGCCCTACAGCGTGGTCGGTATCGTCGACGACAAACCGGGCCGTATCGGGCGCGACATTCGCGGTATTCGGGTGATCGATAGCGTCGACAACCTGCCCGACGTCGTCGCGCGCCTCGATCGCAAAGGACGACGGCCCCAGCGCTTGTTGCTGGCGACCGAAAAAATCGTGGGTGACGGACTGCGGCGCCTTCTCACCCGCGCCGATGAACTTGGCATGACGATGGCCCGCCTGCCCCGCCTCACCGATTTTCGTGGTGATGCCGGCAGCGACGTCGCCGTCCGGCCCTTGGCCATGGAAGATCTTCTGGGCCGGCCGCAAAAGGTGCTTGATCGAGACGCGATGCAGCGCCTCGTCCAGGGACAACGCGTCATGGTCACCGGTGCAGGCGGAACGATCGGCAGCGAACTCGTGCGCCAAATCGTGCTCTTGGCGCCGAGCCATATCACCTTATTGGATAACGGCGAGCACGCGCTTTACCAGATCGACCTCGAACTTGCGACGGCCCATCCGGCGGTGGACCGCCGCGCGATCCTCGCCGATGTCCGCGACGAAGGCCGTGTGGCCCACGTCTTCACCGAAGAATCGCCCGACCTTGTCTTTCATGCTGCGGCGTTCAAACACGTCCCGCTGTCAGAGCAGAACCCGCATGAGGCGGTCCTGACCAATGTCTTGGGGTCGCGCAATATCGCGCGCGCGTGCCGTCGCCATAGCGTCAAAACGATGGTGCTGATTTCCACGGACAAGGCCGTGAACCCAACCAGCGTGATGGGCGTCAGCAAGAGGTTGGCCGAGATGTATTGCCAAGCCTTGGGCCACGAGGCGACGGGAGGCGATACTCGCCTCGTCGCGGTGCGCTTCGGCAACGTGTTGGGGTCGACGGGATCCGTCGTGCCGCTGTTCCAAAAACAAATTGCGGCCGGCGGCCCGGTCACCGTGACCGATCCGAGCACCACGCGGTTCTTTATGACGACGCGCGAAGCGGTCGAGCTTGTTCTGCAGGCGTCGGCGATGGACGCAAACGATCATGTTCCCGGCACGGTCTTTGTGTTGGACATGGGAGAACCGGTGAAGATCGTAGATCTGGCACGTCAAATGATCCGGCTTGTCGGCCTCCAACCCGACAAAGACATCGAGATTCGGTTTACCGGTCTGCGGCCTGGCGAAAAACTGCACGAAGAGTTGTCGCACCAGGCGGAGGGGCTCACGCCCACGGCGCAGGACGGCATTCTGCGGGCCGCGCCGCGCACGTTGCCGCTGGCCGACCTTGACCGAGAATTCGACGCACTGCGCGATGCTGCCCACCGCGAAGACCTGGGCGCCGTCGTCGGACTCATTTGTAAGGCCGTGCCGGAATTCACCCCCCACCACATTGATCGACCCGCTGTCGCCCAATAAGAACCGCTTGAAGGAGAGTCGACCCGCATGAGTAGCCCCCAACCCATCAAACGCGCCTTGCTATCGGTTTCCGACAAGACCGGTTTGGTCGAGTTTGCGCGATCCCTTGCTGCCCAGGGCGTCGAGATTCTGTCGACCGGCGGCTCGGCCAAGGCAATTAGCGATGCCGGTATTGCGGTGACTGAGGTTTCATCCCACACCGGGTTTCCGGAGATCATGGACGGGCGGGTTAAAACACTGCACCCCAAGGTGCATGGCGGACTTCTCGCGATCCGCGACGATGCGGACCACCAACAGGCCATGACCGAACACGACATCGCGCCGATCGACCTTGTTGCGATCAATCTTTATCCGTTCGAAGAGACCGTTGCCGCGGGTGCGGACTTCGCCACGACAATCGAAAACATCGATATCGGCGGCCCATCGATGATTCGGTCCGCCGCCAAGAACCATGCCTTCGTGACCGTTGTGACCGATCCGGCCGACTACGCCACGGTCACCGAAGAGATGAACGCAAACCAAAGCACGGTGACCAGCGAAACTCGGCAAGCCCTCGCCGCCAAGGCCTTCGCCCGGACGGCAAGTTACGACGCGGCGATCGCGTCCTGGTTTTCGGCACAACGCGGCGATCCGTTTCCCCAGCGTCTGGTCGCTGCGGCACAACGTCGGCAGGTCTTGCGTTACGGCGAAAACCCACACCAAACAGCCGCGTTCTACACCGACGGTTCAGGCCGCCCCGGCGTCGCGACCGCGCGGCAAGTCCAAGGCAAGGAGCTCAGCTACAACAACATCAACGACACCGATGCGGCAGTGGAGTTGGTCGCCGAGCTTAGCGAAGCCGGAACGCGCCCGGGCGTGGCGATTATCAAACACGCCAACCCCTGTGGCGCCGCCATCGGGCGCGATCTCATTGATGCTTACGAAAAGGCGTTGCGTTGCGACCCGGTCAGCGCCTTTGGCGGCATCGTCGCCCTGGGCAGTGCGATCGACGAACCCTTGGCCAAGCGTATCACCGAGGTCTTCACAGAGGTTGTCATCGCACCGGGGGCCGACGACGCGGCCAAGGCGATCTTCGCCAAGAAGAAGAATCTGCGCCTGCTGCTGACCGGCGAACTGCCCGATCCGGCCCGCCCCGGCCTGATGGTCAAGAGCATCGCCGGTGGCCTGCTGG
>CALJDF010000100.1 GCA_938023835.1 uncultured Alphaproteobacteria bacterium | reverse complement strand
AGTCTTTGCCGGCGTCGACGTCACCCGCGAGCCCATCCCGGTTCTACCGACAGTGCACTACAACATGGGCGGCATCCCGACTAACTATCACGGTGAGGTCATCAACTCGACGGCTGACAACCCCGACGCAATTGTGCCGGGCCTCATGGCCGCGGGCGAAGCGGCCTGCGTCTCGGTCCATGGCGCGAACCGGCTGGGATCGAACTCCCTGCTCGATCTTGTGGTGTTTGGTCGGGCCGTCGCCAATCGCGCGGCCGAGGTCGTCACGTCGGGCACCGGTCATCGCTCGGCGCCGCAGGCCAGTATCGATAAGGCGCTGGCGCGGCTTGATCATTTCCGCAATGCGAGCGGCGGCACACCGACCGCCAAGATCCGCGACGCCATGCAGGCTACGATGCAAAACAACTGCGCCGTGTTCCGCACCGGCGAAGTCTTGGAAGAAGGCAAAACACTGATCGACGAGGTGCGAAAGAGCATGTCGGACATCGGCGTCACTGACCGATCAATGGTCTGGAACTCCGACCTCGTCGAAACTCTGGAATTGGACAACTTGGTGAGTCAGGCCGTGGTCACGATGCATGGCGCGGCAAACCGACAGGAAAGCCGCGGGGCGCACGCACGCGAGGACTTCCCCGACCGCGACGACGAGAATTGGATGAAACATTCCATGCAGCACTATGACGAATCCGGTGCTGTCACGATCACCTATCGGCCCGTGCACGAATACACGCTGACCGATGAAGTTTCCTATTTCCCGCCCAAGGCGCGGGTTTACTAGAGCCGGCAGGAGCCCCAATGGCTGAGTTTTCGCTTCCGCGCAATTCCAAAATCGGCAAAGGCAAGACGGTCAAGGCGCCCGCTGGCGCCAAGCGGACCAAAGAATTCAACGTATACCGGTGGAATCCTGACGACGGGAAGAACCCGGTCATGGACACCTATGAGGTCGACCTCGATTCCTGCGGACCGATGGTGCTCGACGCCCTAATCAAAATTAAGAACGAACAAGACCCAAGCCTAACGTTCCGCCGCTCGTGCCGTGAGGGTGTGTGCGGATCTTGTGCGATGAACATCGATGGTACGAATACGCTGGCCTGCACGAAAGCGATCGAAGACGTGAAGAAGGACGTCAAGGTCTACCCGTTGCCGCACATGAAGGTGATCAAAGACCTTGTGCCCGACATGAACAATCTCTACGCCCAGTACGCCACGGTGAAGCCCTGGCTGCAGGCAGAGTCCGAGCCGCCGACGCGCGAGCGATTGCAGTCGCGCGAGGAACGCGCCGAGTTGGACGGGCTGTGGGAATGCATTCTGTGCGCGTGCTGCTCGACGAGTTGCCCGAGCTATTGGTGGAACAGTGAACGCTACCTCGGGCCTGCCGTATTGCTACAAGCCTATCGCTGGATTGCCGATAGCCGCGACGAATACACCGGCGAACGGTTGGATAACCTTGAAGATCCCTTCCGCTTGTATCGCTGTCATACAATCATGAATTGCACCGCCGCGTGCCCCAAGGGATTGAACCCGGCAAAGGCCATCGCCGAGACCAAAAAACTGATGCAGGAACGGCGCTAGGGTCTCGACGTAACCTAGGAACAAGCGGTGACTGACGCGCCGCAAGATGACGGTCTGCGGGAAAGCTACGACCGACTTCCATACGGGACGCGGGCGCGCAGAAAGACGCACCCCGATACCCTCGCTACCCTTGCAACTGTCTTCGGTTTGACGCCACCACCAGTCACGGCCGCACGCGTTCTGGAATTGGGTTGCGGGACCGGCGAAAACCTCCTGGCGATTGCCTGCGCTTTACCGCGGTCGACATGCGTCGGGATTGATTTCTCGGCGCCGCAAATCGCGGAGGCCGAAGCGCGCGCCGGCGATGCCGGCATCGAGAACGCGCGCTTTATATGCAGCGATTTCAACGAGTTAGAGTCAAGTGAGCCGTACGACTACGTGATCGCGCACGGGCTGTTGTCATGGATTCCACCCGACCGGCACGACGAACTTCTTGCCCTTTGTCGTGACGCGCTCGCACCCGGCGGGCTTCTCTATCTCAGCTACAACGCACTTCCCGGTTGGCACCAACGGCGCATCGTACGCGACTTCCTGTTTCATCAAACGGCCGACATCGACGACATCGGCGCTAAAGTGCGCGCCGCGCGCGCAGCCCTTTCGTCATTGACCGAGACAGTCAGTGGGCTCGACTGGGCCTACGGGCGGATTATTGCCGACGAGAACGACAACGTCGCCAAGCTGGGTGATTCCTACCTCGCGCATGACTTGCTTGAGACCCATAACACCGCGTTCTATTTCGATGACGTGGTGCGGCGCACCGAGGCGCGCGATCTCCATTACGTCGGCGAAGCCGGCTTCGAAGCGATGATCCCCGATACCTATCCTGTCACGATTGCAGATGCCCTGAAGACGATTGCGGATTTACGCACCCGTGAACAACGCCTCGACTTTCTGACCAATCGTGCCTTTCGTGAATCGGTTTTTGTGAAAGAGCATCA
>CALJDF010000099.1 GCA_938023835.1 uncultured Alphaproteobacteria bacterium | reverse complement strand
CTTGGCGTAGTCGCGGCCTTGCGCGGTGACGGCCGCGCTCATGCCGTCGAGAATGACTTTGCGCGTGCGCTCGGGGTAGTGAATCGCGAACTCGGTCGCGATGCGCGCACCGGTATGGGTGCCGAACAGGTCGACTTTGTCGAAGCCATCAAAGGCATCAAGCGCGCGACAGGCGGCATCGGCAAAGTAGGCCATGTCGACATCGTCGCGCGCGGGCGGCGACGAATCGCCCTGCCCCATGGTGTCGAGCGCGATGACCTGACGGGTTTCGCCCAAGGCGTGGATGAGCCTGTTCAGCATTTTGGTCGAGCCCGGCGAGCCCTGGAACATGACGAGCGGCGTGCCGCCCTGCCCCGCCGTGCGGTAATGCACCTGGCCTTCGTCGATATCGATGAAGCCGCGTTCGGGTTCGCTCATGCCGCATCCAACCATTCAACGAACATCGCCGCGGCCGGCCCGACATCGCCCGGCTGCACCCCGGCGGGATAGTTCTTCTGCGTGCAGTTCGGGATCATCTTGGCGACCTCGGCCATCGCACCGCCCGAGATGTCGCCGCCGGCGGCCGTAAGCAAGGTAGGCACCGGAATGTCGGGGAAGCGTTTGCCGTCTTCGTTGTTGTCGAAGGCCGCGATGTAGGCCTTGTGATAGCTGAACAAGTTCTTCAGCAGATCGAGCGTGCGGTCGTGCAAGTCGTCGGCGTCAGGGACGTCGCGGTCGCGCCGGTGTTCGGCATCGCGCCGGTAGTAGGGAAACCAGATGAACATGTCTTTGATGACGTTGAACGCCCAGAGGTATTGCGAGCCCGTGTAGTCGTAGGGCGGGGTTTCGCGCAGGTGGGCGATGTAGTCGTCTTTGAGCGCGCGCGGCGGCAGGCCGATGCCGTCGAGGATGAGCTTGCCGACCCTGTCGGGGTGGCGGATCGCCATATCCATCGCGGTGTGCGCGCCGGTGTGGGTGCCGTAGAGATCGGCCTTGTCGATCCCGAGCGCATCCAACAGGCGCACCATGGCATCGCCGAAATAGCTGATGTCGGGGTCATCAGCGTCGGGCGCGCAGGAATCGCCTTGGCCCAAGTTGTCCGGCGCCAGGGTCCAGCGGCCTCGCCCGAGGGCTTCGGTGAGCGGGTTGAGGGTGCGCGCGGCAAATGGTGAGGCATGCATCAGTACGGCGGGATTCTTGCCGTTGCCCGCAAGCGCCTCGCCCGCGGTGTAGTAGTGCACTTGCCCGAGATCGATGCGGGCAAAGCGGCGTTTGATCGTCATCTCAACCCTTATTCGGCGGCGTCGCTGAGCGGGACGATGGGGCAGTTGGGTTCCCGCTCGACGAGATCATAGACGAACAGCATCTTGGCCATGCCGGTGAGGACGGCGCCGACGACGCCGAGTTCGTAAATGTCGCCATCGGAATAGTAGGTCGCCAAACGGTCGTAGAGGTCTTTGGTGAGTTCGCCGTGCATGTTGGGGAGCGAGAGCTGATCGGCAAGTTCGATGATGGCGCGTTCTTTTTCATCGAAGCACGGCGCGTCGGGTTTCATGATGTTGTCAATCTTGTCTTGCGCGATGCCCGCTTTGGCGGCCGCCAAACGATCGCCGCGATTGCAATGCGCGCAGCCATGCACACCCGCGAGACGCAGACGGAGCAGTTCCTTCGTCGGGACATCGACTTGGCCCGCGTAGAACAGGCGTTCGTAGAAATCCTTGCGGTAGAAATCGAACACGTGCGGCGCGTTGCCGAAGATCTCGACGCGGTCGGCCTCGCCGTGGACCTTCACGTTCTGATCGTGCGCGGCCTGCATGTAGGGATTGAGCTCGGCATAGGGGACGCGTTTGAGATGGGGATTGGGCATGGCAGCCTCCCGTGGTTGGACGTATCAGCGTGGCGTGGCAAGCCGCCCGCCGCAACGACGGGGGCGAAACCAAACGAAGCCAAAAAAACCCTTTGTTTTCAATGCCCCGTGATCATCCGGCGACAAACGAAGCCAAATCAGCGTGGCGTTTGAACGACTTAACCCAAAATGACGGTTTGTCCCCGCCATCGGGCCTAACACCGTTATACCCCGGATCGCCATTTTGCGGGGGTCACAATCGGTGTCCCCACCGCATTGCGACTAGCCGTCTCCATAAAGCAAATCCATGTCGGGTTTTCGGTCGCACATAGTGCACCCAGATATAGGTGTGCTGGAAGAAGGCGGCGGCAAGCGCGCCTTGGCTGCCCGTGAGCAAGGCAATGGCCCCGAGGCCGAGGAAGATGTGGCCGTACATCGCGTTGCCGGTGTAGCGGTACCCCCCGCCCGTGACGAGCGGCATGCGGCGATAGTGTTCTCGAAAATGATCGCCGCCCAGCGCGCGCGGGATGCCGAAGTAGCGGGCAACCGAGTACATCGCGAAGAGCGACGGTACGCAGAGCGCGAGGCCCAACACGATGGCGATCCATGCCGGCAGGGCGAGCGTGCTGGTATCGGCCAAGGCGACGCCGAGCACGGTGACCGGGCGCAACAAGAGCATCGGCATGAAGATGACGCCCCAAACCACCATGTCGGCGCGGCCGAAAATCTTGGTCATCACGCGCCAGCCGAGTTGGCCACGGAACACCAGCCATACGACGACCTGATCCACCACAACAAGCGCTGGTTGAGCCAGAACCAATCTGCAACGCTGAGACCGAGCCAGGTGCCGCCGGTGAAGACCGGGGCGGCAAAGGCATAGGCCGCGGCGAATAGTCCGAGGATCGCCACGAGGTGGAAGGCCTGGCCTTTGAAAAAGTAGCTGGCGGTGCGGGCGGCGGGGATGTCGGGATGCTCGATCGTCATGGCGGCCTCCTTGGATGTCTCAAAGGTAGGGGGCCGGGTGGCGCGGAGTGACACTTATTTTTTCCGTTTGCGCCGTTCTCTGCCTCCTCCCCCTGCTTGGAGGGGGAGGATTGAGGAGGGGTTTGGGGGCGCCGAATCTTCCTTATGCGGCGACCCCCTCCCTGCCCTCCCCCTGGCGC
>CALJDF010000098.1 GCA_938023835.1 uncultured Alphaproteobacteria bacterium | reverse complement strand
CGGCGGCGAGGAACGGGTGTTTGAGGGCGAAGAGCGTGTGCTGGTCCCCTCGCCCGATGTCGCCACCTACGATTTGAAACCCGAAATGTCGGCCGCCGAAGTTACCGACAAATTGGTTGAGGCCATTACCGCCCAGCGGTTCGACCTAATCGTGTGCAACTTTGCGAATACCGACATGGTCGGCCACACCGGCATGTTGCACCCCGCCATCGCCGCAGTCGAAGCGGTCGACGCCAGCCTTGGTCGGATCGAAGCGACGGTCAAAGACGCAGGCGGCGTGTTGTTGATTACCGCCGACCACGGCAATGCCGAACGCATGAGCGATGAAAAGGGTGACGCCCATACGGCCCACACGACGGATGATGTCCCGTTCATTGTTGTGAACGCGCCGGCGATTGCGCAGGTGACCGCCGGGCGATTGAGCGATGTTGCGCCGACGATTTTGGATGTCTTGGGATTGCCGCAACCCGACGCGATGACCGGCACATCGCTCGTAGCGGCCGACGGGGCGACACCCAACACAGCAGACACATTGCGTGTGGACGCGTAGCGCCGGGACCACGACCGTCGCGGCTTTGGTCGCAGGCTGTCTCTTGGTCGGCATCGCCGACGCCCAAGAACAGGCTGAGCCGCCCGCCACTCAGCTGCGCGAGGTCGAACGCGCCATCGAAGCCGGAAAGAACCGCAGCGAGGAACTCGACCGCGAAGCGGCGCGCATTGAAACCGAATTACGTGATCTTCAGCGCACCCTGGTGGAAAGCGCGCGACGCGCGCAAGGCCAGGAAGAAACCGTCACCGAACTGGAGTCGCGCCTGGAATCGTTCGGCGCCGAGGAACGCGCGTTGCTGACGAGCCTCAATGCACGGCGGGTCGCCATCGACAAAACGCTGGGGGCGCTGCAACGCATCGGCCGTGTCCCCCCGACCGCGATGCTCACCAGCTCCAACAACGTGACGGATGCCGTACGTACGTCGGTCTTGCTGTCGGCCATCGTGCCGGAACTCTCGGCCCAAGCCGAAAGCTATCGAACCGAACTATTGGCGTTGCGACAGATCCGCGGCGAAATCGTGCGCCGCCGGGCGCGGCTCGATAACGCGGTCGAGCGGCTGAAGCGCGAGCAAATAGCCCTGGACCGATTGATCGCGCGCAAATCTTCGTTGCGCTCCCGCACCCTGGCCGAGAGCGAGGAGGAGCGGCGGCAGATCGCGGCCTTGTCGGCAAACGCCCGCGACCTGACCAATTTGATTGATCGGATCGAACAGCGCCCACGCACCGCGCCGACCCGCTTGGCGCTGCGGCCACCGGTTGAGACCAAGCCTTTTTCGGCGGCACGCGGCACCTTGGCGCTGCCTGCGCGGGGGCCTGTTGTGACACGTTTTGGTGAACACAGCGCGCTGGGCCTGCGGGCGCAAGGAATATCGGTGGCGACCCGGCCCGGCGCCCAAATTGTGGCGCCCTACGATGGCAGAATCGTGTTCGCAGGCCCCTTTCGGCGCTATGGGCGACTATTGATCATCGCGCATGGCGAGGGATATCATACGTTGCTTGCAGGATTTGACAGCATCGATGGGGTCGTTGGCCAATGGCTGCTCGCCGGGGAACCGGTCGGCAAGATGGGCCAGCAGGAAAGCCAGAGAAAGCCCGAGCTATATTTCGAGCTGCGCCAGAACGGCGAACCCATTAACCCCCTGCCCTGGTTGGCGGCCACAGAAACAAAGGTTAGCGGATAATGCGTAACGTTCTCGCCGTACTCGGCATCTCGATCCTCCTTGCGGTATCGGCCCCGACCTATGCCGACGCGCAGTCGAGTTCGAAGACCTACCGACAACTTGACCTTTTTGGCGAGGTGTTCAATCGCGTCCGTGCCGACTATGTCGATGAAGTTGATGACGAAAAACTCATCGAGGCGGCCGTCAACGGGATGCTGCAAGCGCTCGATCCGCATTCCGGGTTCTTGAACGCCAAGAACTTCCGCGAGATGCAGGTTCAGACCCGCGGTGAATTCGGTGGGCTCGGGATCGAAGTCACGATGGAAAACGGCTTCGTAAAAGTGATTGCGCCGATCGACGGCACCCCGGCGGAGCGCGCCGGCATTTTGACGAACGACTTGCTCACCCATATCGGCGGCGAACAGATTCAAGGGCTGACGCTATCGCAGGCCGTGGAAAAGATGCGCGGCCCGGTCAACACCGATATTCGTTTGACAGTTGTGCGGCCCGGCGTCGATGCGCCGTTCGATGTGACGTTGACCCGCGAGGTCATCCGGATCGCTTCGGTGCGCGCCCGCACCGAAGGCAACATCGCATACTTGCGGGTGACGACGTTCAGCGAACAGACCGCAAACGGCCTCGAAAAAGAGATTCGCGAGATTAAGGAAGAACTGGGCGATTCCTTGGCTGGGGCCGTTCTTGATCTGCGCGGCAACCCCGGCGGGTTGCTCGACCAAGCGGTCAAGGTCTCGGATGCCTTTTTGGAACAAGGTGAAATCGTCTCGACACGCGGCCGACAAACCGGTGACGCGCAGCGCTTTAACGCCAAGTCGGGAGACCTGATCGACGGGCTACCGTTGGTCGTGCTGATCAATGGCGGTTCGGCATCGGCATCGGAAATTGTTGCCGGTGCGCTGCAAGACCACGGTCGCGCGGTGGTGCTGGGCACGCAATCCTTCGGCAAGGGGTCGGTGCAGACCATCATTCCGATCTCCGGGCACGGCGCTGTGCGGTTGACGACCTCGCTTTACTACACGCCGTCAGGGCGCTCGATCCAAGCCAAAGGGATCTCGCCCGACATCGTTGTCGAGCAAGCACGGCTCGAATCGGTTCAGGCGGGCCGCCAAGGCTCGCGCCGCAGCGAAGCGAACTTGCGCAACCACATCGAGATCGACGGCGAGGACGGGGAAGATGACGGCGACGCAGCCGCGGTGACCGAGGAACGACCGTTCGACTTCCAGTTGGCGCGCGCCCTCGATCTGCTGCGTGGGCTTCAACTTTTCGCCAAGAAGTCCGTCAATTAGGGCCGCTCGACCACTAAGGCCGCCCGAGCACTCATGACCCATGGCTCGTAGACCCCGGTCGCTCAGAGCCAGCCGTCGTCTTGCGGAAGAGGACGCCCCAGAGACGCCTATATGGCGAACCGCCCCCGCGTTGGTGGCCTACGGCCTGGTGGGTGCGTTGGTTGCCGGCGGTGCGTTTCTACAGCTGACCTATGTGCCGCCCCCCACCGCCATGGAAGCGGCCGAGGAGGAGGTGGCGGAAGTGGCGCTGAACCCACCCGTCACAACGCCCGAACCGCCGCCCGTCGAAGACGACACAGAGGTCTCCGCCGCGGCGGCGCCGGCAGAGTCCGAGGACGCCCGCGATACCGAACCGGCGACGCAGGGCGAAGAAACCGACGAGCCCGAGACCGCAGCTGCGCCGCCACCACCACCGCCTGCGACGCCCGCACCGCCGCGTACCGCGGTGCCGAGCGCGGCACTGCCGGCGCTGCCCCGTAAGTTGGTGTTGGCTCCCGCGCCGGAACCAGCGGTGCAGGTTGCGGGCCGATTTGGCCCCTTACCGGCCATCTCGGAAGACGGCCGCGAGCCCTGGCGCGTCTATGCGCGGCCGTTCCCGGTCGAGCGCGACCGACCACGGATTGCCATCCTGTTGCAGGATTTGGGGCTCAGCCAAGAACAAACCAATGCCGCCATTCAACAGCTGCCGGGCAGCATATCGCTGGGCTTTGCGCCCTATGCGCGGCGGCTCGACCAGTGGATCAACCTGAGCCGTGCCGCGGGGCACGAGGTGTTGTTGCAGGTGCCGATGGAGCCGTTCGATTTTCCGACCAGTGACCCCGGACCGCACACCTTGCTGACGTCGGCGGGTACAGACGAAAACTTGGAACGGTTGGAGTTTTTGCTGAGCCGTTTTTCGGGCTACGTCGGCGTCTACAACCGCATGGGTGATCGCTTCACGTCGTCGCTTGAGAGTATGCGCCCGGTGCTGCAGTCCATTCGCGACCGCGGCTTGTTGTTTGTCGACGCCCGCACCTCGGGAACCAGTGTGGCCGGCGGCATCGCGAACGACCTAGGATTGCCGCACGCGTTGAATAATCGGGAGATCGACCAGGTCGCGTCTCGGGTAGAGATCGACGCCAAGCTGATCGATTTGGAGAATATTGCCCGTCAACAAGGACAAGCTTTGGGGATTGCCCGGCCCTATCCGGTGACGCTCGAACGCTTGGCCCAGTGGGCCGCCACGCTGGAGGAAAAGGGAATCGATCTGGCGCCGGTGTCGGCGTTGATCGGGGAGGCGGATCACCCGTGACCAACGAGGTCGACCACCTCCCCTATCGACCGTGCGTCGGCATCATGCTGTTGAACGCTGCGAACGAGGTCTTTGTTGCCCAACGGATCGACGCCATTGCCGAGGCCTGGCAGATGCCGCAAGGCGGGATCGACAAGGGCGAAAATCCGGTCGACGCCGCGATGCGCGAACTTCTTGAAGAAATCGGTACCAGTAACGCCGAGATCATCGCCGAACACCCGGAGTGGATTCCCTACGATTTGCCGGAACAGCTTGTCGGTCGGTTGTGGAAAGGGCGCTATCGCGGCCAGACCCAGAAATGGTTTGCGATGCGGTTCCTCGGCACGGACGACGAAATCAACATCGATACCGAAGAACCCGAGTTCAATGCGTGGCGCTGGGTCGCGATGAGCGCGCTGGCGGACTTGGTGGTGCCGTTCAAGCGGCATGTCTATACCAACCTCGTGGAGACCTTTGGCGACCTTGCCAAGACAACCGAAACGCAAATTTCGGGTGGCTAGGAGAGGTACAGCACCCTAGGCTGCCGCCACTTTGTCCCAACCGCCTTCCGCACACCCGCACGCCGACCGCATGAACGGTCGCAACTGGGCCGGCATTGTCTTGCTGGGTTCGGTGTGGGGGAGTTCGTTCTTTTTCTTCGAAGTTGCGCTCGACACGCTGGGGCCGATCACGGTGGCATTTGGGCGGGTGGCGATTGCCGCACCGGCGTTGTGGATCATGATGCGATTCACCGGCGACCGGTTGCCGCGCGATTGGCGATCATGGCGCGTCTTGGGGTTGATGGGCGTTCTCAATAACGCCATTCCCTTTACGTTGATCGCCTGGGCCCAGGTGGCGATCGAAGGCGGGCTGGCGTCGATCCTGAACGCTACCACACCGATCTTTTCCGTCGTGCTGGCGGTGTTCGTCGTGCGCCAAGAGGTCCTTTCCGCGAACCGCTTGGTGGGCGTCGTGTTGGGGTTCGTCGGTGTTGTGGTGTTGATCGGACCCGAGGCACTGCTGACGCTGGGCAACAACGCGGGCAGCCAATCGCTCGTGCTACTGGCGGCTTTGTTTTACGCTACGGCCGCGATCTATGCCCGGCGCCACCTGATGGACTTTTCGCCCATGGTGACCTCGTTCGGCCAGGTCAGCACTGCAGCGCTGGCGCTGCTGCCCGTGGCCCTCATCTTTGAGCAGCCCTGGACCAGCGCGCCCTCGGGCGCCACGTGGGGCGCGATGCTTGCAATCGGTACGTTGTGCACGGCTTTTGCCTATCCCCTGTACTTCTATTTGCTGCGCCGGACCGGGGCGACCAACTTGATGCTGGTCACGTTGATTAATCCGGTGACCGCCCTGTTGCTGGGGATTTTGATCCTGAGCGAAAGCCCGGGCTGGACGACCTTTGCCGGTATGGCCTTGATCTTTGCGGCCCTGGCAAAGATCGACGGTCGGTTGATCGAACGCGTGGCCAAGCGGACCTAGACAAGCCTGCAAGCGCAGCGTCATCGAAGAGTAAAACCGACACCGCGGGCATGAGACCGTCTTCGCGGGCCCTTCTAGGCGGGGGTCTGAGGAACCTTGCGGGACCGCCACTGCATGATGCGATACACCGCCGTCGCAATGGCGTCTTGCCACCAACCTTCGCGGCTAAGGCCCAGCGCCTTGAAGGCCATGATGACGCCTTTTTTGATGTGCACGGGACGATAGAGGGAAAGCGCGCGGGTGGCATAGGCTTCGCTGGCGGCCCGGCGGTTATAGGGCTCAGGGAGCCGGTTCGCTGCATGGTAGGCATAAGCCAGTTCGTCGTCGCTGGTTTCGAGCGTGCGGCCGACCATGATTCGAATTCGCGACCAGATACCGAGTTTTTCCTGGGTCAGATAGCGCTCCATGTGACGGCGGAACAAGCCGTAGTGGCCGAATTCGTCGCGCGCGATGAGCGTGCAGACCTGCTTGAGGACCGGCTCCTCGACGGCGTCGTGAATGGAGCTATAGAAAGAACTGGTGCCGATTTCGACCATGCAGCGCGACAGCAGCTCGGCGGTGCGGGTGCCCCGAATCGATTTCTCGGCATCGAGGTCGAGTTCGTAATTGGCGCGAAAGTCGGCAAAGGCACCGTCAAAGTCAAACGACGGGTCGGCCAATCGCGCCCACTTGGCAAGGGCGCGCCCGTGCTGGATTTCTTCCTCGCCCCACACCCGGGCGGCATCTTGGAAGGTATCGTCGTCGGCGAAGATATTGCACAGGTAAGTGACGTAGTCGGCGCTGCGGTATTCGACCATGCTGGCAGCGCGAACGACGGAGAGGACCATGGGGTCGACCTTTGACGGATCGAACCGGTCCCATTCTATGTCATCAAGTGTCCACTTCATGCCGCTGCCGTGGTCCCCTGCCTGGCACAGTGGTCTCGATACTAGCGGCACTTTTCGCCGCGGTCAGCAGTCGATTAGACCACCTGCAACGTCTCGCGAAGAGTCGCTAATTTAAGGTCGATGAGGTGACGTTCAAGGTCTGATCGTGCTTCTTGAATGTCTTCTTCGGCGTCTTTAATGCGTTGCTCTAGGTTGGCACGGTCCAGCTCTTCGACCGGCACCGCTTCTTCGGTCATGACCGCGCAGCGATCACCGGTGATCTCGGCAAAACCGCCGTTAACGAAAATTCGCCGGTTCTCGGCGCCCGCTTTCTCCACTTCGAGAATGCCAGGACGCACGGTCGAGATCATCGGCTGGTGTCCGACCAGCACGCCGAAATCGCCCTCGCCACCAGGGATGACGATCATGTCGACATCTTCCGAAATCAAGAGATGGTCGGGAGAGACCAGTTCGAATGCGATCTTGTCGGCCATGAAGGGTGCCTATGCCGCCTCGGCTGCGAGACGTTTTCCTTTTTCAACCGCGTCGTCGATCGTTCCGACGAGCAAGAAGGCTTGCTCGGGCAGATCGTCGTGCAGGCCTTCGCAGATTTCCTTGAAGCCACGCACGGTTTCTTCGAGCGGCACCAAAACGCCGGGTGCGCCGGTGAAGATCTCGGCGACATGGAAGGGCTGCGACAAGAAGCGTTGAATCTTTCGGGCGCGGGCGACCGTGAGTTTGTCTTCTTCCGAAAGCTCGTCCATCCCGAGAATGGCGATGATGTCCTGCAGGGACTTGTAGGTTTGCAGGATGCGCTGCACTTCGCGCGCCACGCCATAATGTTCTTCGCCCAAGATCCGGGCATCGAGCATGCGCGAGGTCGAGTCGAGCGGATCCACGGCGGGGTAGATGCCGAGTTCCGCGATCTGACGCGACAGCGTGGTGGTGGCGTCCAGGTGGGCGAATGACGTGGCCGGCGCGGGGTCGGTGAGATCGTCCGCAGGCACGTAAATCGCTTGGATCGACGTGATCGACCCTTTGTTGGTCGAGGTAATGCGCTCTTGCAGAGCGCCCATGTCGGTGCCGAGCGTCGGCTGATACCCCACCGCCGAAGGAATTCGACCCAGCAGCGCGGACATTTCCGAACCGGCCTGGGTGAAACGGAAGATGTTGTCGACGAACAACAACACGTCCTGGCCTTCTTGGTCGCGGAAGTATTCGGCCAACGTCAGGCCCGACAAACCAACGCGGGCACGGGCGCCCGGGGGCTCGTTCATCTGACCATAGACCAGGGCCACCTTCGAGTTGTCGCCTTCGAGATCGATAATCCCGGAGTCGATCATCTCATGATAGAGATCGTTGCCTTCGCGGGTCCGTTCACCCACGCCGGCGAACACCGAGTAACCGCCATGGCCCTTGGCGACGTTGTTGATGAGTTCCTGAATCAACACGGTCTTGCCGACACCGGCACCGCCGAACAGGCCGACCTTGCCGCCCTTGGCGTAGGGGGCGAGCAAATCGATGACCTTAATCCCGGTCATGAGGATTTCCGATTCGGTCGATTGATCGACGAAGGCCGGCGCTGGCGCATGAATAGGCGCGCGTTGCTTCTCATTGACCGGCCCGCGCTCGTCGATCGGGTCGCCGGTCACGTTGAGCATGCGGCCCAGCGTTTCCGGGCCGACCGGGACGGTGATCGCGCCGCCGGTATCCTTGACCTCTTGGCCGCGGACCAATCCCTCGGTGGTATCCATCGCGAGCGTCCGAACCGTCTTCTCACCGAGATGCTGCGCTACCTCTAGGACCAAACGGTTGCCCTGGTTTTCGGTCTCGAGCGCATTCAGAATTGCCGGTAGTTCGCCCTCGAATTGCACGTCCACGACGGCACCCAACACCTGGGTAATTTTGCCAACGACATTTGTGGCCATCAGTATTCTCCGTTTCTCGCGTCCTAGAGCGCCTCTGCGCCCGAGATGATTTCGATGAGTTCGCTCGTGATTTGCGCCTGACGCGTCCGGTTGTAGTTCAGCGTCAGCTTGTCGATCATGTCACCCGCATTTCGGGTGGCGTTGTCCATCGCCGACATCCGCGCGCCCTGCTCCGACGCGGCATTCTCGAGCAGCGCCTGGTAGACCTGAACCCTGAGATTGCGCGGCAGGAGTTCGACCAAAATCTCTTCTTCGTCGGGTTCGTAGTCGTAGATTGCGTCGCCGAGATCGGGACCGCACTGGTCGTCCACATCAGGCAGCGACGCCGGAATCAGTTGACGCCGTGTCAGAACCTGCGAAATGACCGACTTGAAGGCGTTGAAGTAGAGCGTGCAAACGTCGAATTCTCCCGCTTCGAACAAATCGAGGATTTCGACCGCAATCGGCTGCGCATCGGTGAATGCCAAGCGACGGATACCGGTTAGCTCGATGGTATCGATGATTAGGTCGTTGTATTCGCGGCGCAGCACGTCACGGCCTTTGCGGCCAACGCATAGAACTTTGACCTTTTTGCCTTCGGCCTGGAGCTTTCTGATGTCGGCACGCGCGGCGCGCGCAATAGACGAGTTGAACGCGCCGCAAAGGCCCCGTTCGCCGGTCGCGACGACGAGAAGGTGGGTTTCGTCCTTGCCGGTTCCGACCAACAAGGGCGGGGCGCCTTCTTGCTCGGCCATGCTTGAGCCGAGCGAGCCCAGCATCCGCTCCATCCGCTGGGCATAGGGACGCGCCGCTTCCACGGCATCTTGCGCCCGGCGTAGCTTGGAGGCCGCCACCATCTGCATGGCGCGTGTGATCTTCTGCGTCGATTTGACGGTGCCGATCCGCGTCCGAAGGTCTTTGAGGCTGGCCATTTCCGAGTCGACCTAGGCGAAGGTTTTGGCGAAGCCGTCGAGCACGCCTTTGAGTTTCTCTTGGGTGTCGTCCGACAGATCGCCCGAGTCGCGGATGGTCGTCAGGATGCCCTCGTGCTTGGACCGGATTTCGGTGAGCAATTGCTCTTCGAAGGCGCCGATCTTGTTGACGTCGACCTTGTCGAGGTAGCCGTTCACACCAGCGAAAATCGAGATGACTTGTTCCTCGACCGGCATCGGCTGGTACTGCGCCTGCTTGAGCAACTCGGTGAGCCGCTCGCCACGCGCCAGAAGGCGCTGGGTCGAGGCGTCGAGATCCGAACCGAACTGAGCGAACGCCGCCATCTCGCGGTACTGCGCAAGATCAAGCTTGATACCGCCGGCGACCTTCTTCATGGCCTTGACCTGCGCGGCAGAACCGACGCGACTGACCGAGATGCCGACGTTAATGGCAGGGCGAATGCCCTGATAGAACAGGTCCGTCTCGAGGAAAATCTGACCGTCGGTGATCGAAATCACGTTGGTCGGAATATAAGCCGAGACGTCACTGGCCTGGGTTTCAATCACCGGCAACGCGGTGAGCGAGCCGCCGCCTTCGGAGTCGTTCATCTTCGCCGCGCGCTCGAGAAGACGCGAATGGAGATAGAAGACGTCACCCGGATAGGCTTCACGTCCCGGCGGACGACGCAGCAACAGCGACATCTGACGATAGGCCGTCGCCTGTTTGGTCAAATCGTCATAGATGACCAAGCCGTGCATGCCGTTGTCTCGGAAGTACTCGCCCATCGTGCAACCCGCGTAGGGCGCCAGGAACTGCAGCGGCGCCGGATCGGACGCGGTCGCCGACACCACAATGGTGTATTCCATCGCACCGGCGTCTTCGAGCGTCTTCACAACCTGCGCCACCGTCGAGCGCTTTTGTCCGATCACGACATAGATGCAGTAGAGGCGTTTGGTTTCATCGCCGGAGGCGTAGTTTTCTTTTTGGTTCAGGATGGTGTCGAGCGCCACGGCCGTTTTACCAGTCTGGCGGTCACCAATGATCAATTCGCGCTGGCCACGTCCGACCGGCACCAGCGAATCAAGCGCCTTGAGGCCGGTCTGCATCGGTTCGAACACCGATTTGCGCGGGATGATGCCCGGTGCCTTGACCTCAACTTCGCGGCGCTCGGTGGCCTCGATGTCACCCTTGCCGTCGATCGGGTTGCCGAGCGGATCGACCACGCGACCCAACAGACCCTTGCCTACCGGCACATCGACGATGGCGCCGGTTCGCTTGACCGTGTCGCCTTCTTTGATGCTGCGGTCATCGCCGAAGATCACGACACCGACATTGTCGGTTTCGAGGTTCAGCGCCATGCCGCGGGTTCCATCGGGGAACTCGACCATTTCGCCAGCCTGAACGTTGTCGAGGCCGTAGACGCGGGCGATACCATCGCCAACGGAGAGGACTTGGCCGACCTCCGAGACTTCGGCTTCACTGCCGAAGTTTGCGATCTGTTGCTTAAGAATCGAGGAGATTTCAGCGGCGCGGATATCCATCAGCCGGCACCTTTCATTGCGAACTTGAGGTTCTGGAGTTTCGTACGGAGTGAGCTATCGATCATTTGCGAGCCGATCTTGACCACCAGCCCACCGAGGAGGGAGGCGTCGACCTTCGCGTCGATTTGAACATCGCTACCGACCGCCGCTTTGAGCTGCTCGCGCAGCGCGGCCAATTGGGCATCGGAAAGCGGATGGGCAGAGGTGATTTCGCCGGCGATCTCGCCGCGGTGGTGGGCCATCAACTGGGCAAAACCGCGCGTCATGTCGGGAAGCGCAAAAAGGCGCCTATTGCCAGCGACCAAACCGACAAACCTGCGGGTGAGCGCGCTCATTTTTGCCTGTTCCATGATGGTTTCGAGCGCAGCCGCCTGGGCGCTGCGCTGAATCACGGGGCTACGAACCAAGCGGCGGAGGTCTTCGCTGTCGGCGATCATACGCCCGAGCGACGCCATATCCTCGGCCGTTTGGTCCAGCGCGTTCTCATCGCGCGCGAGATCAAACAGCGCGTTGGCGTAGCGTCCGGCGATCCCGGAAACGTTCATGCTATCAGCTGTCAATTTGGGACGCCCCTCCAGCGTGGTCGCGGCGGGTTAACCTATTGTTTTTCTTCACATAAATTACTGCGAGGCGAGAAGGCCGCGCCGCTGATTTCGGGGCGATACCTAGCATACAGATTTCGCGGGTGCAACAGCCTCCGGGCCGCTGAAAGGCGCAGAAAACAAGCAAATTTTGGGCGCGGCCTCAAAGAAATCCATAGGGGTCGACATCGACCGCCACGCGAACCGCCCCCGGCACCCGAACCTTGGCCAGCCAGTCGCGGATAATCGGCTGAACCGCAACGCTTTTCTCGGCTTTCAGCAAAAGCCGAAAGCGGAAGCGACCGCGCAGCAGCGCCAGCGGCGCCGGTGCCGGCCCGAGAACGCGCACCTGTTGATAGTGCGGTGCGGCCCGGCGCAGGGCTGCGGCGGTTTGCCGCGCCGCATCTTCGGACCGGCTGGAGACGATCAGCGCAACGAGGCGACCAAAGGGCGGCATCCCGTGGTCGCGCCGCGCGGCAAGTTCGCGGTCGACAAAATCTTGGCGGTCGCCCGACGCCAGAGCGATGAGGACGGGGTGTTCCGGGAGATGCGACTGCAGGAACACCCGACCGGGGCGACTTTCGCGACCGGCGCGGCCAGACACCTGGGACAGGAGCTGATAGGTCCGTTCGGCTGCGCGCAGGTCGCCACCGGCGAGGCCCAGATCGGCATCGACCACGCCGACCAGGGTGAGAAGTGGAAAGTGGAAGCCCTTGGCGATCACCTGGGTGCCGATGAGCAGGTCGATCTCATGGTTTTCTATCGCCGCCAACAACGCCGCAGCACGGGCCGGGCTGGTCAAGGTATCGCTGGCAAGGACCGCGACGCGTGCCTCGGGAATCCGCTCGGCGACCTCTTCGGCAAGGCGTTCGACGCCCGGACCGCAGGCGGCGAACTTTCCGGTCGCGTCGCACGAGGGGCATGCCGCCGGGACGCCCATCGCATAGTCGCAGTGATGGCAGCGCAACCGACCGCTGTAGCGATGCTCGACCAACCATGCTTGGCAATTGGGGCATTGGAACCGGTGGCCGCACGCGCGGCATAACGTGAGCGGCGCATAGCCGCGGCGATTGAGGAACAACAACGCTTGCTCACCGGCCGCGATCGTGCGGTGGACCTCTGCCTCCAACGCCGCCGAAATCCATTGCCCCGCCGGCAGGTCTTCGGTGCGCATGTCGATGACCGAGAGATCCGGCATTTGCGCGCCGCCATGGCGTTCGGGCAGTTGCAGATGCGCGAACTTGTCGGCCAAGACATTAACCACGGTTTCGAGCGACGGAGTCGCCGAAACCAAAACGACCGGGCAGCGCTCGAGTTGGCCGCGCACGATGGCCATATCACGGGCGTTGTAGGCAACTCCGTCTTCCTGTTTGAACGACGGGTCGTGTTCCTCGTCGACGACGATCAACCCCAGATCCTCGAACGGCAGGAAAAGCGCCGAGCGCGCGCCAACCAAGACCGGTACCCGGCCTTCCAAAACCGCACGCCAGACGCGGCGGCGCTCCGTGCGCGAGAGGTCGGAATGCCATTGCGCCGGCGCGACGCCGAAGCGGTCGTGGAAGCGTTCGAGCCATTGGGCCGTCAGGGCGATTTCCGGCAGTAGCACCAAAACCGCGCGACCCTGTCGCAGCGCCTCGGCAACGGCATCGAAGTAGACCGCCGTTTTGCCCGAGCCGGTCACGCCTTCGAGCAGCACCGGCGCGAACGCCTTGCGCGCAACACGGGCCCTTAGGTCGCGCGCCGCGCTGGCCTGGTCGTCCGACAGGGTTTGCGGTCCGTGATCGGGCTGGGGGGCGGCAAAGGGGCGCTCGGACGGAATCTCCCGACCCACCAAGACCCCCAAATCGGCCAGCCCTTTGACGACGCCGGGACTCACGGCGGCCTGATCGGCGAGCTCCGAAGACCGGCGCGGCACCTTGTCTTGGGCCACCGCCAGAACGCGGCGACGGGCGGGCGTGAGACGTTCCGGCACCGTGTCGCCCAAGACAAAAACCGTTTCAAGCGGGGTCCCGGTGAAGGCCTCGGGGACCGACATCGCCATGCGCAACACACTGCCCGGCGCCGAGACCGTGTACTCGGCGACCCAATCGATCAGCCGACGCAGCGTCGCGCCAAAGGGACGCACGGGAAATACGGACTGCACCGATTTCAATTTTGCCGGGTCGAATTCTGCGTCGGGAGCCCCACCGATCGCCCACAAAACACCCGAGACATCGCGTGACCCGAGCGGCACGCGGACCACGGCACCGGGCTCAGCCTCAAGCCCGGCCGGCAGGAGATAGTCGTAAGGTGCGCCAAGCGGAAGCGGGACGAGAACTTTGACGCGACGCTGGCCCTTGCCGGAACTGGTGCCCGATTCATGCATGCGATACACTTTGGCAGGCGCGCCTTACCACGCCAACTCGGCACTGACGCGCAGCCGGCACGACACCGAAGGGTTCAATGCAGTTTTTTGTAGATACCGCCGACATCGACGACATTCGGGATTTGGCGGCTACCGGTCTGCTTGACGGCGTGACCACCAACCCCTCGTTGGTTGCCAAGAGCGGGCGCGACTTTCTCGATGTGTTGAAAGACATTTGTGCCGTGGTCGATGGCCCGGTGAGCGCGGAAGTCACCGCGACCGATCACGAGACAATGGTGGCACAAGGCCGCAAGTTGGCCGAGACGGCCGACAATATTGCGGTCAAGGTGCCGCTCACCTGGGACGGATTGAAAACCTGTCGCGCCCTGCGTGCTGACGGCACGATGGTCAACGTGACGTTGTGCTTTTCCGCAGCCCAGGCGGTTCTAGCCGCTAAGGCAGGGGCGACGTTCGTCTCGCCGTTCGTCGGGCGCTTGGATGATATCGGCCAGGACGGCATGCAGTTGATCCAGGACATTCGCACTATTTACGACAACTATCCGACGCTGGAGACCAAAGTGCTGGTTGCCTCGATCCGCCACCCGACCCACGTGCTGCAGTCGGCCTTGATCGGCGCCGATGTCTGCACGGTACCGCCGGATGTGCTGCGCAAGCTCGCGCAGCACCCATTGACCGACAAAGGGCTCGCCGCCTTCCTTGCCGATTGGCAGGCAACCGGACAGAACATTTAGGAGGTTCCTTGGCGCGATCAGAAACACCGACTCGAAAGCCCAAGGCATTGAATGCGGCGGATGTCGCGGCATTCCTGACCGCCAATCCGACATTTCTGAACGATCATCCAGAACTCATCGAGGTGCTAGCACCGCCGTCGCAGAAAGACGCCGACGGCGTGTTGGATATGCAGGAGTTCATGATCGGGCGATTGCAGGCCGAGATGAGCACCTTGCGATCGCGCCAGAACGAGTTGCTATCGACCAGCCGGGTCAATCTTTCGAGCCAAGAACGAATTCACGCCGCCGTCCTGGCCGTGATCGAAGCGCGCACGCTGGAAGATATTGGGCGCATCGTGGCGGAGGACTACCGGTCCATCCTCGATGTCTCGACCTCGACGCTGTGCTTTGAAGAAGCGGGCAAGAGCCGATCGCGCAACATTGTCTCGCTGCCGCCTGGCACCATTGCCGAAATCGTCTGTGACCGACAAATTCTTTTGCGTCACGATATCAGCGGCGACCAACGGCTGTATGGCGAGGATGCCGCCAAGGTACGCTCGGACGCATTGGTTCATCTTGATGTCGGCAAAGATGGGCCAAACGGCCTCTTGGCGCTGGGCAGTTACGAACCTGATCGTTTT
>CALJDF010000097.1 GCA_938023835.1 uncultured Alphaproteobacteria bacterium | reverse complement strand
TTGTTGGGCCCTTCGTTGTCGACGATCACCGGGATCTTGTTGTTGGGACTGATTTTGAGGAATTCGGGCTCGAATTGTTCGCACTTGGTAATGTCGAGTGCGATCAGGTTATGCGGTAGGCCGGTCTCTTCCATCATGATGGAAATCTTGCGGCCGTTCGGTGTCGGCCAGTAGTAGAGGTCGATCATGCAGGAGGTGTCCTTGCAATTTGTGAGGCGGCTTGACCCACCCTACCCCCGCACTTGGACGAGGGGGAGCGGTTTAAGACCCTGCGGTCAGTAGGCCTATTGTTGCGCGCGGTCTTCGGGCGCCGGGGGTGGCGCGGCGGCTTGGGCTTTTTCTTCCTCTTCGAGAATCTTGTCGACTTCCTCGGCCATGCGGGCACGCTCGAAATCGCGTGCGACGACCGCGTCTTGGGTGTCGCCCCAGCGGTGCAAAAAAACCAGGACGGTGAGCACACCTAGCACCAAGAGCAGGACCGTCACGACGGTCTGCGCGCTTTCCCGGGCGCCGAGCCGCGCCGCAACCAACAGTCCAATCCAAAGCGCAACCAGGATGGCGAGGACGATCGGGCTTCGACTCCAACGGCCCATGTTGCCGGCCCGACTAGACCGGCGGGAACCGGCGATGCCAGTCGGTTTCTTGCTGGTAGGCGTGGCCCACGCGGCACAGCAATTCTTCTTCGAGGTGCCGCGACACGAGCTGCAAGCCGAGCGGCATGCCGGCGGCATTGAACCCGGACGGGATCGACAACGTTGGGCTGCCGGTGAGGTTGTAGGGACCGGTGAAGCGCAAGAGATCGCCTTGGTCTTCGATATCGCCCAGCGCGTTCTCGGTGATCTCGACCGCCGGCGTGGGCCAGGACGGGCACAGAATCAAGTCGACCTCTTCGAACAAGCCGCGCAAGCGACCGGCGAACGCCAAGCCGGCGATCTTCAGTTGCGCGTAGTGCCGCCCGGTGAGCGTGCTGCCGCGCTCGAGCACCTCGCGGTAGACCGCGCCGAGCTTGTCTTTGTGGGGCAGCAAGGTATCGGCATGCGCGACCGCGGCTTCGATCGACACGATGTCCGAGAAGTTCGGCACGAAGTCGTTCATCGGCGGCATCTCGATGCGTTTGATGTCGGCACCGAGTTTTTGGAACATCGCGACCGAGCCGATGACCGAATCGCGCAACTCGGGATCGACGCCGTTGCCGCAATAGGCTTCGTCGACACCGATGCGCACGCCTTTGACCGAGCGTTCGAGCCGCGCGACGTAGTCCGGCGCGCGATCGATCAGCGACGTCGGGTCGTTCGGATCGTGCCCGGCGATGGCGTTGAGCATGGCGGCGGCATCCGCAACCGAGCGCGTCATCGGGCCGACGTGATCGAGGGTATCGGCTAGCGCCAGGATGCCGTGCCGGCTGACGCGACCCCATGTCGGCTTGAGACCGGTGACCCCGCACAACGCGGACGGAAAGCGGATCGACCCGCCGGTATCCGAGCCGAGCGAGCCATAGGCAAGGCCGGCGGCCATCGCCACGCCAGGGCCCGATGAAGACAGGCCCGTCATGCAGGCCGCGTTCCAGGGGTTGACCGGGGTCGGCATGCCGGGCGCGTGTTCGATGAACGCACCCTCTGTCAGCGCGAGTTTGCCGAGCAGAACCGCACCCGCCTCGGCAAGACGGCTGACGACGGTGGCGTCGTGCTTGGGGATACGATCTTTCAGCGCCATCGAGCCGCCCGTGGTGACGATGTCTTTGGTATCGCACAGGTCTTTCAGGGCGATCGGCACGCCGTGCAAGGGACCACGAAATTTGCCGGCCGCGACCTCAACCTCGGCGCGGCGGGCCTGGCGTAGCGCGGTCTCCTCAGTGACCGTGATGAAAGCCTTGAGCTTGGGGTCGAGCGCGGCAATGCGTTCGAGCGCTGCTTGGGTGACCTCGACCGGGGAATAGCTGCCCTTGCGGTAGGTCTCTTGCAGTTCGGTAATGGAGAGGTAGTGCAGTGGCGTCATGCGGCAAACAAACCCGTTAGATGCGAAACGTCGGTGTCGTCGGAAAGGCCGCGCACCAGGTCATCGACCTGGGCGACCGGAAAATCGGGGCGCGCGCTGGTGACTAGGCCGGTGAACTTTTCGAGAAGGGCTGCCGCATCCATCGGATTGGCCGGCGAGCCGTAGGAGTCCATGACTTCTTTTTGCCGCGTCTCACCGCTCTTGAAGGTGACCTCGACCCAGCTGCCGAAATGCGCCGGAAAGGCTTTTTCGAGTTTGTCGTCGGTTACCGCACTGACGCGGTCGCCGATCTCAAGCACCTGCGCATCGCCCAGGTTGTCGTCGGCAAAAACCTGTTCGGTGTAGGGACCGGCAACGAGGGCCGCGCCGAGTACAAAGGGCAGACTGTATTGCGCGGCCATCATTGAGGTCGGGCGATACATCATGTGCTGGGTTTCGAACACCGCGGGGCCACCGACGACGATCTTTTCGATATCGTCGTTTGCGGCAACGAAGCCGTCGGTCACCTCGCGCAAGGCATCGATCGTCGAGTGAAACAGGCGGCAGGACGGATAGGGCTTAAAGCTGATCCGGTGGATTTCGTAAGGCGCGTCGGCCGGCCGGATCAGACGATCCGGGTTCGGCGATCCGGAGAACAGATTGCATAATCCATAGGTGCCGTCGAAGGCTTGCGACGGGCCTGCGATACCGAGGGCGGCAAGCTGCGCCGCCATGGTGCCGTTATGCGCGCCATAGCCGCCGTGTAACCTTTTGACGACCGTGCCGTGCGGATCTTGCGAGAACTGCATCGAGCCACCGGCCATCGACAACATGAGCCCCCAGGTCTCGACGATCGATTGGGCCGGCAGCCCAAACAGCTTGGCGGCCGCGGTGGCGGCACCAAAGCCGCCGAACAACGCGGTTGGATGAAAGCCGTGGTGCATGATGTCGGGGCCACACGCCATGCCGGCGCGCGCCATAACCTCGTACCCGGCAACGATCGCCGGATGAATCTCTTGCCCGGTTAGGCCTTTTTCACTAGCGATGGCGAGCGCCACCGAAATGACGATAGCGCCGGGGTGGCTCATGCCTTCGTCGTGGGTGTCGTCGTGTTCGAGACCGTGCGCGCAGGTCGCGTTGACCAACGCCGCAACGGCGGGAATGACCTTGAGACTGCTGCCGAACACCACGGCGCTCCCGGTGCCCGAATAGGGTTGCGCGTAACGTTGCAATGCCTCACCCCACGGCAGGAAAGCGCCGCGGTAGCACACGCCGAGGTGATCAAGGATGAGTTTGTCGAGTTGGACGCGATCGGCATCGCTGAGGTCCGCTGCCGAAAGACCCGCGACCCATTCGGCAAGGGCGCGTGTGCGGTCCTCTAAGTTTGCAGCGTTCAATGTCATCCTCCCAGAAGTCTTATGCTAGGGCGAAGCCGGCGCACGGGCAACGCACAGGTCGGGGTGACCAAGACTTGACCATCGACCCTCCCTATCCCACTTAGAATGGCCCTATGGGATTGATCACAACGCTCATCGTGCTTGGCGCCGCGCTTGGCGCGTTTGTTGCCGCGCTCATTTTGCATCGGCGACCCCGCGAGCTTGGACAAGTCAGCCTTCTGCCCTACGGCGGCATTCAGTTCGCGGCGCTGGTCCTCGCGGTATTGATGGTTGCGCACTTGATCTCTTTACTGTCCGGGGCGCCCCTACTCGGCCGATTTAGCGGCGGACGTTTTTAGAGAGGGGAGATCATGCCGGCACCTTATACGGGCGGCTGTCAGTGCGGCGCCGTCAGATATCTACTTCGCGCCGAACCGCTTACGCTCTACATCTGCCATTGCACCGAGTGCCAAAAACAGTCGTCCAACGCGTTCGGGATATCGATGACAGTTATGCGCGCCGATGTTGATATCACCCACGGCACGCTACGGGCCTTCGAACGCCCGGCACGTGATAACAATCACGTCGTGGGCACCTATTGTCCCGATTGCGGCTCGCGATTGTTTCACGCGCGGTCGCAACGCCCGGATCATATGAACATCAAACCCGGGACGTTGGACGATACGAGCTGGCTCCGACCGGTGGCGCATATCTGGACCCGCAGCGCACAGCCCTGGGTCACGATTCCGGACGGCATGCTGACTTTCCCGGCACAACCGCCGAGCCATGACCCCTTGGTGGCGGCCTATGCCGAGGCTCATCCCTAGTTCCCGAGTTCTCACGCAAGTCTCCCGCCGAATCTCGGGTCTTTGATTCCGCATCTCGGGGCCGCCGCCCATATCTTAGGGACACCTAAGAAA
>CALJDF010000096.1 GCA_938023835.1 uncultured Alphaproteobacteria bacterium | reverse complement strand
AAAAGGGGCGCTTCGGCGCCCCTTTTTTTGCCCATATCCGACGACGGATCGAGTGGGGTCGACGCGTGTTTGGGTGAAGAAAATGGGAACAAACATGCAAAGTGACAAATCCGCCGACGGCTTTTCGCGCGTGTCACGTCTCAACCATTGGATCGTTGGCGCGGCAATTCTCGCGCTCTTCGGTCTCGGACTGGTGTTTCACGAAATGCCCCGTGGCCCCGAGCGCGCGTCGTTGCAGGCGCTTCACGTGTCGATCGGCACCCTCGCCATCCTCCCCATCCTTTTCAGAATTTTCTGGCGCGTCCGCGAAGGCTTCCCCGAGCCCCTCCCCGCCCCGCGCTGGCAGCACATCGCCTCCAAGGTCGTGCACTGGGGCCTCCTGCTGTGTCTCCTCGGCTTGGTCATCAGCGGCCCGCTCGCTCAGTGGAGTGGCCGGGCCGGCGAACTCAGCGTCTTAGGTTGGTTCGCCATTCCAAGCCCGGTCAGTCCGTCACGCGCGCTCCACGAAGCCGCCGAGAACGCCCATGCCGTGATCGCACGACCCTTTCTCTTGGTCCTGTTGATCGTGCATGTCCTGGCCGTCGCAAAGCACCTCGTGATCGACAAAGACCGCACGCTCATGCGCATGGTGACCGGCCCGCGGACCTAACCCGGCCCCGTTCTTCCGCTCCGCCGCCCTACCTGTTAGAAAATGCGGCAACGCACCCGCGTCGGCGGGCAAGCGCATAACAATTGGAGGACCATGGCATGAACGCAGGTTCCGAGACGGCTGGCGACACCGATCTTGATCAAATCCGCGAGGCAGTCCGCGCGCTATGCGCCGACTTTCCCGGCGAATACTGGCGCGAAAAGGATCGCGAACGCGCCTATCCCCAGGAATTTGTCACCGCCCTCACCGAGTCGGGCTTCCTCGCTTGTCTCATCCCCGAGGAATACGGCGGCAGCGGCCTCGACATCACCCATGCCGGCGCCATCCTCGAAGAGATTCAACGCGCCGGCTGCAACGGCGGCGCCTGCCACGCCCAGATGTACACGATGGGTACCATTCTGCGGCACGGCAGCGACGAGCAGAAGCAGCACTGGCTGCCGAAAATCGCCAGCGGCGAACTCCGCCTGCAAGCCTTCGGCGTCACCGAACCGACCAGCGGTACCGATACGCTGTCCCTGCGCACTACCGCCGTGAAAAAAGGCGACAAGTACATTGTTAACGGCCAAAAGGTGTGGACCAGCCGTGCGGAATACTCCGACCTCATGCTGCTGTTGGCGCGCACCACCCCGAAGGACCAGGTCGAAAAGCGTACCGATGGTCTCTCGGTCATGGTTGTCGACATGCAGGCCGCCAAGAACAACGGCCTGACCATTCGCCCGCTCGAAACCATGATGAACCACTCGTCCTGCGAGGTGTTCTTCGACGACGTGGAAGTCCCCGCCGAAAACCTCATCGGCCTCGAAGGCAAGGGCTTTCGCTACATCATCGACGGCATGAATGCCGAGCGCATTCTCATCGCCCACGAATGCATCGGCGACGGCCGCTGGTTCATCGACAAAGGTACCGCCTACGCCAAAGATCGAAACGTGTTCGGTCGGCCCATCGGGCAGAACCAAGGCATCCAGTTTCCCATCGCGCGTGCTTACGCGCACATCGAATCCGCCAACCTCATGGTCAAAGAAGCTGCCCGAAAGTTCGACGCCGGCGAGCCCTGCGGTCCCGAAGCCAACATGTCCAAGATGCTTGCCTCCGAAGCCGCCTGGGAAGCCGCCGAGATGTGCGTCCAAACCCATGGCGGCTTCGGCTTCGCCGCCGAATACGACGTCGAACGCAAATTCCGCGAAACCCGCCTCTATCAAGTCGCGCCGATCTCCACGAACCTCATTCTGGGCTACATCGGCGAACACGTCCTCGGCCTCCCCCGCAGCTACTAATGACCTTCGCGCCCCTTGACGGCGTTCTCGTCGTCTCGCTTGAACAGGCCGTCGCGGCACCGTTCTGCTCGTCGCGCCTCGCCGATGCCGGCGCGCGTGTCATCAAGGTCGAACGCGCCGAGGGCGACTTCGCCCGCGGCTACGACAGCGCGGTCGAGGGCCTCAGCGCCTACTTCGTGTGGCTCAACCGCGGCAAAGAATCCGTCGTCGTCGACATCAAAAACGCCGACGACAACGCCCTGCTGCACCGCATGCTCGCCAAGGCCGATGTGTTCATCCAGAACCTTGCGCCGGGCGCCGCCGCCCGCGCGGGTCTCGACTCAGCCGAATTGCGCACCAAGTACCGGCACCTCATCACCTGCGATATCTCGGGCTACGGCGAAGACGGTCCCTATCGCGATATGAAGGCCTACGATTTCCTCATTCAATCCGAAACGGGGCTCGCCGCCATCACCGGCGGTCCCGAAGAACCCTCGCGCGTCGGCGTCTCGCTCTGCGATATCGCGGCCGGCATGTACGCCGTGCAAGGCATCACCCAAGCCCTGCTCCAACGCGAGAAAACCGGCCAGGGCACCGGCCTGCAAGTCTCGTTATTCGATGCCCTCTCGGATTGGATGTCGGTACCGTTGCTCCTCCAAGAACACACTGGCAAATCACCCGCACGCGTTGGCCTCAACCACCCCGGCATTGCGCCGTATGGCGCCTACAACACCAAAGACGACCGCCCGGTTGTCATCTCGATTCAAAACCAACGCGAATGGCACAACCTATGCGCCGAGGTGTTGGGTGACGCCGACATCGCCAACCGCGCCGAATTCGCCACCAACGTCGACCGGGTCGCCAACCGTCCGCAGCTCGACGACGTGGTCAACGCCGTCTTCAGCCAACACACCCGCGAAGACATCTCCGCCAAACTCAAAGCCGCCAAAATCGCTTACGGCGCGCTCAACACCGTCGAGGACTTCGCCGCGCACCCACAGCTGCGCCGCCAGACCGTCGGTTCCGAAGCCGGCGACCTCAAGATCGTCGCCTCCCCCATCCGGCTCTCCGAAGACGCCGCTCCGGTCAAACCGATCCCCACCATCGGCCAACACAGCGACGCCCTGCGCAAAGAGTTCGCCTAACGCCACGCATGTCGTGCCGAGAGGCGCGATCGATCATTCGATCGTGCGTTTCAACGCCTCGGGATCATCAAAGTGCAGGATCTCCACGAGATAGCCGTTCGGATCCGTGGCAAAGAACAACGTCGCGCCCAGATCGGCATGCTTGGGCGGCCCATCGGTTTCCCAGCCATCGTCGGTGATCTTCTTGTGCCAGGCATGCACCTCGCCCGCGCTCTCCACCACAAAGTCGACGATCGCCGCGCCTTCTTTGGCAACACGCCCCGGCCCCGCCGTGATCCCGAAGAATGACGTGTCGGTGACGCGAAACAGCACCGCCGTCGGTGTCCGGAACGCAACATCCAAGCCCAGCGTGCCGTTGTAAAAGCGTTCGCTCTCGGCAAGCCCGTCCTTGGCGCAAAAGAACGTCAAACTACTGATAAACCCCATGATCTACTCTCCTCCCTAGTGCGCATTGACTCCCGCGCCGCCGCGTTCCATCAAGGAGTGACAGGGTACCGCAATCAGGGGACGGGCATGCCGATTGATCTCCAGCTCAAAGACAAAGTGGCCATCATTACCGGCGGCAGTCTCGGCCTCGGGGCGGAAAGCGCCCGGCAAATGGCCGCCGAAGGGACCAAGCTCGTTCTCGTGTCCCGCAAAGAAGACCCGCTTGAGCCGATCTGCGACGAACTCACCGGCGCCCACAACGCCGACATCCTGCCTGTCATCGCCGACCTCACCGACCCCGCCGCCCCCGATGCCATCGCCCGACAAACGGTGGACAAATTCGGCCGCATCGACATCCTCGCCAACTGTGCGGGTGCGGCCCAAGGCGGCATCTTTTGGGAAATACCCGACGCGGTGTGGGAGCAA
The DNA here is from genome assembly GCA_938023835.1 of uncultured Alphaproteobacteria bacterium. Taxonomy (GTDB): domain Bacteria; phylum Pseudomonadota; class Alphaproteobacteria; order SHVP01; family SHVP01; genus CALJDF01. The sequence continues at coordinate 8,137 of CALJDF010000096.1, read as the reverse complement.
GCCTTTGCGCTCAAGTTCTTCGCTACCGTGCGCATGATGCGCGCGGTGATCCCTGCGATGCGCGACCAAAAATCGGGCCGCATCGTCACCATCGTCGGCGATACCGGCAAACAACCCAACCCGCGCCTCTTGCCCGGCTCGGCTTCCAACGCCGCGCTCTTGGCGGTCATCAAAGGACTGGCCGACGAAGCCGGCCCCGACGGCATTTCCGTCAATGCGGTGAACCCCGGCCCCACCAAAACCGGCCGCATCACCACGTTGTTCGACAACCTCTCACGCGACACCGGCAAGTCGCTGGCGGAAATCGAAGCCGATTTCACCAAAGACAGCCCGTTCAAAACCATGGGCGATCCCGTGGAGGTCGCGCGCATCGTCGTCTTCTTATGTTCCGAGGCCGCCAGCAACATCACCGGCACCTCGATCCTCACCGACGGCGGTCGCAGCCGCGCGTTAGCCTAATCTCTAGCTCATCCTGAGGAGCGGCCTTTGGGTCGCGTCTCGAAGGACACAGGGAGACACCCATGCTGCTCAACAAAGAACGCGCCTACGCCGTCATGGACAAATACGGCCTCGATGGCCTGGTCGCCAAAGAGGCGATCAACGTCTACTACCTCACCGACTATTGGGATCTGTTCTCTTCCGGCGGATGGTCGTTCAATAGCTACGCTGTCCTGCCGCGCGACGAAAACGCGCCCGCCGGGCTGGTGATCAACGCCGCGATCAACGCCGAACGCTTGTCCGAGGTCACCCCTACCTGGGTGCCCAACGTCGTGATGTTCTCGGACTACTCCGGTCGCAACACCGCCGACTCCGGCGTCGATCCCGAAACCGGCGAGCCCGAGCCCGCCGAATGGAACGGCTGGCCGGTGCGCGAGGGCGCGCCCCTCACCCCGCTCGAACAAACCTGGGTCGATCGATCGAAAGATCACGCCCCGCGCATGGCCGCGACGCCGGCCTGGGGTTTGCGCCGTATCCTGAAAGACGCAGGCCTAGAGAACGCCAAGGTCGGCACCGACGATCCGCGCATCATCGGCTGGATGAACAACATGGGCATGCCCGGCATCGCCGCCGTCGAGGCCACGAATATCTTTCGCGAGATTCGCATGGTGAAAACCGAGGCCGAAATGTCCCTGATGCGCAAAGCCGCCGTCATCAACGAAGCCGGTGTCGACGCCGCCCTCGCCGCGGTGCACGACGGCGCCCATTGGGACGACATCGAACGCGCCTATTTCACCGAGGTTTCCAAGCGCGACGGCAAAGGTCGCTACATCGTCACCACGTTGGGCGGCCTGCCGCACGGCAAAGTCGTCCCCGGCGAATCGCTGTTCCTCGATGCGCTCGCCGAATACGACCACTACCTCGGCGACATCGGCCGCACCCTCATTGTGGGCGAACCGTCGGACGAATTGGTCCGCCGCGCCAAAGCGATGGAAACCGGTTGGGAAGCGGCCCTAGAAATGATCCGCCCCGGTATCACCCGCAGCACCTTGATGGAAAAAACCATCGGCGTGATTCAAAAAAGCGGGTTCCCCGAATACTTCTACGTCTCGCCCCACAGCCTCGGCCTCGAACACACCGACAACCCGCTCCCGCTGGGCGACGACGTCTACGCCGGCGGCGAGTTCGACTTCGCCCTCGAAGAAAACATGGTCATCAATATCGACATGCCCTACTTCGAACTCGGCTGGGGCACCCTGCACCTCGAAGACACCATCCGCGTCACCAATACCGGCTTCGAAGCCCTAACATCCAACGAATCCCGCCTCCGCATCATCGACGCGTAGACGCTTCAAGGAGCGCCCCAACAAACAACCCGCATCCTGAGGAGCGGCCAGAGGCCGCGTCTCGAAGGGCATCCTGAGAAGCGACCGAGGGCCGAGTCCCCCTTTCCAATTTCCAGCTCATCCTGAGGAGCGACCGAAGGTCGCGTCCCGAAGGACGCTCCACCCGCCGAGACCAATCCTCTCCTCCCCCTCTTGGGGGGAGGATCAAGGAGGGGGTTGGCGGCGCTTCACTTCATTGGCGGCGACCCCCTCCCGGCCTCCCCCTGACGCACAGGGGGAGGAGTTGGCTTGGCACCCGTGACAAAAGGCCAAGCCGCCGCGAGAACCAACACCCCGTCCCTCTGGGGAGCGGTGCAGCACCAGAACCGATCCCCAAATACACGCACCCGTCATCCTGAGCCGGATGCCGTGCGCCAGCGGCGGACGGCATCCGTGACGAAGGGCCTCATCAGTGCTCAAATACGAGCAACCAACAAAGCCAGTGAGCCCCCGCATGACAAACCCCCGCGTCCCCTTCGTCCTCGCCGATCAACGCCCCAAACTGGCGCCGCCCGACGGCAAGCCGCTGATCGTGCATTTCGTGGTCAACATCGAGAGCTGGCCGTTCGATTCGCCGCCGCCGCGCAAGATTCTCACCGGCCCGCATGGCGTGGAGACGTTGCCCGATGTGCCCAACTTCTCGTGGGCCGAATACGGGTTGCGCGCCGGTATGCCTCGCCTCTTCAAGATCGCACGGGATCGCGACCTGCCGACCAGCGCGTTCCTCAACGCGGGCGCGATCGACGATTACCCCTCGGTCGCCCAAGCGGTCAAAGACATGGGCTGGGAAGTCGTCGGCCACGGGCTCAAACAAAAAGCCGTCGGCGGTGACGACGACGAAGCCGCCCTCCTCAAGCTGTGCCTCGATAAGATCGAGGCCTTTTACGGCAAACGCCCGCGCGGCTGGCTCGGCCCGGGCTTGCGCGAAACCAACGACACGCCCGATATCCTGGCATCCGAAGGCGTCGATTACATTTGCGACTGGGTGCTCGACGACCTGCCGCATTGGATGACAACCAAGCATGGCCCGGTCATCTGCATGCCCTACACGCTCGAGCTCAACGACAGCCCGATGTACGCGATCCAATATCAAAGCTCGGCCGACTACTACCAACGCTACAAAGACACCGTCGAAACATTCGAGAAAGAGTTCGACAACAATCCGCGCATCCTCACCATCGCCACCCACCCCCACCTCATGGGCGTGCCGCACCGCATCGGCTACCTCGAAAAACTCATCGACGAATTGCTCGCCCGCGACGACACCATCTTCATGACCGGCAGCCAAATCGCCGACTGGTTCATCGCCGCAGACAAAAGATCGCGGAACTGAGCGCCGATACGCTAAGCTGACGCATTAGGGCGCGCGCCACCCCGGCGCGCGTCTTTTCGTTTGCCCGAGAACACATGCCCGATCGTAAAACCCAACTCGTCGGCATGGCCGCGATTTCGACCGTGGTCATCGTCTGGTCGACCTTTTTGGTGATCAGCCGGTCGGGCGTGCAATCGGGGATGACGATCTTCGACATCGCGGCCTTGCGCTACGGCATTGCCGGGCTGATTTGCGTGCCGATCGTCCTGTACTACAAGCCCTGGCGCACCACGACCCTCACCCGGCTTGCCATGCTGGCGATCTTCGGCGGCGTGCCCTATGGGCTGTTGTCCTATGTCGGGTTCATCTTCGCGCCCGCCGCCCACGGCGGGGTGTTTCTCAACGGCATGGTGCCGGCACTTGCCCTGATCATCGGCTACGTCTGGCTGCGCGAACGGCCACTCGCCATTCAGATCGTCGGCAGTCTTTTGATCATCGTCGGCGCGGGGATGGCGGCCTTCAGCGCCAGCAGCGGGGCCAACCCCCGCGCCTGGATCGGCGATCTCGCCTTCTTCGCCTCGGGCGCGGCATTCGCGATCTTTCTCATCTTGCAGCGCCATTGGCGCGCCGACATCCCGCAGATCCTCCTCGCCGCCGCGATCGTCGGGGCGGTCACCTACCTGCCGATCTGGGCGCTCTTTTTGCCCTCGACTCTGGCCCAGGCCGATCCCAACCAAATCGCCATGCAGGCCGTCTTCCAGGGCCTATTTCCCAACCTGCTCGGTTTGATCCTGCTGTCACACGCCGTGCGCCGCGTGGGCTCGACGGTGGCGGCGGCCTTCCTCTCCGCCGTACCCGGCGTCGGCTCGGTGATGGGCCTGATCTTCCTCGGCGAAAACCCCGGCCTCCTCGCCTGGGCCGCCCTGCCCATCCTCACCACCGGCATCCTGCTGGCGACCGTCTGGCAACGACGCGTCTAACCCACCCTTGCCGGGGCGGAACAATTCGCTAGTCTCCCGCCAAAACCAATACCGATTCGGGAGCCCCTCGCATGACCACCGCCTCACTCACCAAAGACGCCGTCGATTTCGCCGTTGGCTTGACCTTTGACGCCATCCCCGACGACGCGCTCAAGATCGCGCGCCGCTGCGTGCTCGATGGCCTGGCGGTGATGATCGGGGGCTCGGAGCAACCGGCCCTTGAGGTGATGGCGCGCTATATCGACCGCGTCGGCGGTGCGCCCGATGCGCGCCTCCTGGGCAACGCTAACAAAAAAGTGCCGGCGCATCTCGCGGCACTTTGGTACGGCCTTGCCGGCCACGCGATGGATTGGGACGATACCCAGCTCTCCGAGGGCCCCGGCCGCATGTACGGTCTCTTGACCCACCCGACCGTGCCGCCCCTGTCGGCGTGCCTCGCGATCGGCGAAATGCTCGGCGGCGTGGACGGCAAATCCTTCCTCACCGCCTTCAACGCGGGCTTCGAGGTCGAGTGCAAAATCGCCGAAGCCATCAACCCCAATCACTACGCCCGCGGCTTTCATACCTCGGGCACCATCGGCACGTTTGGCTCGGCTGTGGCGGCCGCAAAACTGCTAAACTTTAATCACAGCCAAATGGCACAAACTATTGGTATTGCATCATCTTTAGCCTCCGGTATTCGCGCCAATTTCGGCACCATGACCAAGCCCTTGCACGTCGGGCGGTCCTCCGAAAACGGGGTCACCGCGGCCCTTTTGGTGCGCGATGGCTTCACGGCGAACGACGAGGCGCTCGACGGCAAATGGGGCTATCTCACCATCGCCGGCCCCGGCGGCGATCCCGATCTCGTGCTGGGCCGTTTCGGCAATCCGCTGACCATCACCTCGCCCGGCGTCAGCATCAAACCCTATCCCTGTGGCGTCCTCACCCACCCCTCGATGGACGCACTCAAATTCCTGATGCGCGACGAAAACATCAAGCCGGAGGACATCGAGAAGATCAAACTCTACGCCGCGCAAAATATCCTGGGCCCCATCCGCTACGACTTCGCCACCACCGAGCTTGAAGGCAAGTTCTGCATGCACTTTTTGTTGGCCGCCATCGCCATCGCCGGCAAAGCGGGCAAGCGCGAATTCAACGACGAGTTCGTCAGCCGCGTCGATGTGGGCGCCATGCAGCGCCGCGTCGAAACCATCGACGATAAAGAGATCGAAGCCATGGGCTACGACCGCATTCGTTCAAGGGTTGAGGTCATCACCAAAGACGGCCGCACCGTCGAACTCTGGGCCGACGAAAACTACCGCGGCTCGCCGCACAACCCCCTCACCGACGACGAGGTCGAGGGCAAGCTCCGCGATTGCGCCAAGGGCCTCTTGGACGAACCCGCCATCAAGTCCGTGATCAACCGGGTCTGGACGCTCGAGGATCAGGCCAACGTCACCGATGTCCTGGCCGATCTGCACTGGCAGAAGGGCTAGTCCGGCGCGGCAATCACACCCAAAATAACGGCCCTCGCCCCGCCATAACGCCAGGGGAACAAAGGAGGTCTTGATGCCCGACGCTGCCAAATCCGAGGTGCCCCACGACCTCGCGCACGCGACCCAGCTATTGCGCGCCGCCCACGACATGTACCAAGAAATCCTGCGCGCCTCGCTCGACCACGCCGGGCATGACGATCTCGACATCCCGGCCTTCCTAAAACGGCTCAACGGCGCGCTGGTCGGCTTCAAAACCTACGACGCCCAAATCACCGGCCTTCTCGCGCGCTACGACGCCTAGGCACACAAACCTAGAGCGTCATCCAGAGGCGCGGCCAAAGCCCGTATCTCGAAGGGCTAGGCCAACGGACAGATCATGCAGGTGGTGGTGCTGTGGGCGTACAGCCGGTCGGTGTCATCCACCAATTTGCCCTCGGCGGTGCCCAGCCGCTTGCCCGAGGTGATCACCGTGCCGATCGCGCGCAACCGACCGAGATCAGGCGCGATGGGGCGCACAAAGTTCAGCTTGAACTCGACCGTGGTGACCCCGAACCCGGCCGCCGCCGTGGTCTGGACCGCGAAGGTCATCGCCGAATCCAACAACGTTGCGACATAGCCGCCATGCACCGTGCCATAGGGGTTGAGAAAACGGGATTCCGCCGTTCCGGCAAAGACCGCACGTCCCGTCCCGGCGCTCACCAGATCGAAGTTCATGGCCAATCCAATAGGGGGCTTGGGCAGGCGCCCTTCGATCATCCGCTCCATGATCTCAAGGCCGGTCAAACCGCTGACCACGGTAGGATCTAACACCCCAATGTTTGCTTGATCTTGTCCCGCAACCGATTCAGCCATGCTGAGCCCTCCACTAAATCCTATGAAAGGACCAAATCATATCGAGTTGCGTCAAACAACTACTATTAAGTTGCTTTTCGCAACCAAAAATCCTAAAGTTTCATCATGAAACGAATCAGTTTTGCCGACACCCGCTGCTCCCTCGCCCAATCGCTCGACATGATCGGCGAATGGTGGACCCTTCTCATCATCCGGGAAGCCTATTTCGGCACCCGCCGGTTCAGCGATTTTCAGAGCCACCTCGGCATCGCCCGCAACGTCCTTGCCGAACGCCTCGAGCGTCTAGTCGCTAACGACATCCTCCAACGCGTACCGGTCTCGCCGGGCAGCAAGCGGGCGCACTACCGCCTTACCGAAAAAGGCCGTGACCTCGTCACCGTGGTCATCGCGCTGGTCCAGTGGGGCGACCGTTGGGTCATGGGGCCTGAAAACGCGCCCGTCCGCATGGTCGATCGTGCCACCGGCGAGGATATCGACACCGTTCAGGTGCGCGCCAAGGACGGCCGGCCGTTGGGCCTGCACGACATCGGCCTCGAACCCGGACCCGGCGCAGACGACGCCATCAGGGACCGCTTTAGCGAAGCCATCACCGATACAGGCGCCGTCCGCTGGCGTATCCGCCGCCACATGGCGGCCTAAACACCGAAAAAGCGGGTGCGGGGCAAGCCCCGCCCTGCCCTAGTGCACCGACAGCAGCGAACCGAAGCCCTCGACCTTGTCCGGAATGCCGTTGCTGCGCAGCGCGTGCCAATAGGTGGCGGTATTGATCGCCACCACCGGCTTGTTCAGCCACTTCTCAGCCATCCCGGCCAACCGCGCCATCGCAAGATTGGTTCCGGCCTGGACGATCGCATCGACGTCGTCGTCGTTCACTTCCAAGATCGCGTCACGCAGCGCATCTTCGGATTCGTGCGCGATCAGCACGGGGCTCTTGCACTTCAGCCCCAGCACTTGCTTCACATCGAACCCGAGATCTTCAAAGAACCGCTTCACGTTCTTATCACCCACCGGCATATAGGGCGTGATGCAGGCGATCCGTTTGATCGGGCCGTACTGCTCGGACAAGACCTTCAACGCCTCTTGCGACGCGTCCGAGCCCATGGTCACGCCACACCCGGCGACCTTTTCCATGTGTTTTTGCAGCTTGGCCGAACCTTCCAGACCATCCCAGAAGGTTTCCGCCGACATGCCCATCACCAGATGATCCATGTGCATGGTCTTCAGCCGCTCGACGGCCTCGTCCTGCTTTTCTGCAATCACCTCGATCAGCTTGTTGAAGTCGTCGTCGTTGGCCACCGGCATATCGGGAATATGAATCCGCGCCATGTGGTTGGTCACACCATCGGGCCGCATCCGGTCGAATTCCGGTTGCACCGAGGTATTGGTCGATGGGGCAATCACCCCAAATTTCATGCGATAGCCTAGTGAATCCGGCATGGCGATTTCCTCCCTTGGCCGCCCCGTAACGAAGGGCGCCATCATGCGGAGACGCGCGCACGCTCGCAAGCGCCGCGCCGTCCCTGACCGCGGGGAGAACGCGCGCGCTTACACGCAGCGATGCCGAATTAGGCGTCTAGTGGTCGGTCAGCAGCGTGCCGAAGCCCTGCACCTTGTCGTCGAAGCCACAAGTGCGCAGCGCATGCCAATAGGTCGCCGTATTGATCGCAATCACCGGCTTCTTCAGCCAACGCT
>CALJDF010000095.1 GCA_938023835.1 uncultured Alphaproteobacteria bacterium | reverse complement strand
GGCATGGGATGGGTCGATGCGCTGGTCTCGGGCGGCACCAAAGGCGCGAAAGACGGCACCCTGATCGTGATGGCCGGTGGCGACGCGGCCGACATCGCGCGCACCCAAAGCATCACCGCGCCCTACACCAAACGGTTCGCGCATATGGGCGCGGTCGGCGCGGGGCAGGCGAGCAAGATGTGCAACCAAATGATCATCGGGGCCACGTTGGCGGTGTGGGCCGAGGCCCTGAACTTTGCGCAGCAATTCGGCGTGCGCGCGGGCGATCTGCCGGATTGCCTAGCCGGCGGCTGGGCGGATTCGGCAGTGGCGCAAGATCATGCCCGGCTCATGGTGCGGCTTGCACCCGATCCGGTTGGTCCTAGCCTCATGCAAAAAGACATGGATGCCGCACTCGACATGGCCAAGATTACCGGGGCGCCGATGCCGGTCACGGCCCAGGCCGCCGAACTCTACCGCCTGGTTGCCGCGCGCACCGGGGAAAGCAGGCAAGCCGACTTGATCCGGCTCTATACTGACTCGCCCTTTGTCGCAGACTGATCGTCGCTGAGGAGACGCGCCATGACCATCGCTACCGAAACCGCCCTGCGCGACATCATCGGGGACGCGCATCCGATTACGGTGGATAAGGAAATGGACCACCTCGACAAACATGCCCGCCACTTTGTCGCGTTGTCGCCGTTCTTGTGCCTGGGCACGACCAACGGAAAAGGTCAGACCGATGTCAGCCCACGTGGCGATCCGCCAGGGTTCGTCTAGGTGCTCGACGAGCGGATGTTGCTAATCCCGGAGCGGCCCGGTAATCGGCGCGCCGACTCCATGCTGAACCTGATGGCCGAGCCTGTGATCGGACTCATCTTCTTTGTCCCTGGGATCGAAGAAACGTTGCGCATTTCGGGTCGCGCCACGGTCATCGACGACGATGCGCAACTGGCCGACCTCGCCGTGCGCGGTAAAGCGCCCAAGCTCGGGATTCGCGTCGATGTCGAACGGGTGTTCTTTCATTGCGCCAAGGCGCTCAAGCGGTCGGGACTGTGGAACCCTGACGTGCAGGTGCCGCGCGATGCCTTCCCGTCGCCGGGCCAAGTGATCCGAGATCAACGACGGCCGCAGGACTCGGCCGAAGCGCTCGATGCCCTGGTGATCGAGGATCAGGAGAACAACCTTTACTGATTCGCCATCGCTGCCGTCGCCTAATTGAATGCCTGCAACCAGGAGGCAGGCATGACCGGTCAGGGCCCTTTTAGCGCGGATTACCGCTTTCGCACCAAGGACTTGGATGTGGGCGGCGTGCGAATGCACTACATCGACGAACCATCCGCGGATGCGTCAAGCGACCTCACGTTCGTTTGCCTGCACGGCAATTCGACGTGGTCCTACATGTACCGCAACATCATCCCCCACTTGACGCCGCACGGCCGCGTCATCGCGCCGGACCTCATCGGGCATGGCCGGTCGGACAAGCCCGACATCGACTACCGCTATGTCACCCACTACGGCTATCTCGAGAAATTCTTGAAGTCACTCGATCTCAAGAACGTCGTGTTGTTGTTGCATGACTGGGGCGGTGGCCTTGGGTTCAATTATGCGGTCAACCATAAAGACCAGGTTCGCGGCATCGCGTACTGGGAAACCTTCGTGCGGACCTTCGATAAGTGGGCCGATTGGCCGCAAGATCTGCTGGAGGGCTTCCAAGCCTTCCGCGAGGACAAGGTCGGTTGGGATTTGATCGTCAACAAGAACATGTTCATGGAAGAGGTGTTGCCCTTCGGTATCCATCGCGATCTTTCCAAAGAGGAAATGGACGCCTACCTCGCGCCGCACTGCGATCCGAACAACCGCAAAATGCTCTGGGTGTGGCCGAACGAACTACCGATCGAGGGAGAGCCCGCGGACACCTCCAAAATTATCAGCAACTATGTCGCGGAACTCGGCAGCTGGGAGGTACCCAAGCTGCTGTTCTGGGTCAAACCGGGTGCCATCGTGCCCGAAACGACGGTGAAGCGCTGCGAGGAAACCTTCGCCAACCTGGAAACGGTCTTCCTCGGCGAAAGCGGCCACTACGTCGCCGATGATTTCCCACATGAAATCGGCGAGAAAGTCACGTCGTGGATCAAGACATTCGGGTAGCTGACGGATAACGGCCAACTAAGACACGGGCCCAACAGCGGCGAGAAAGAAAGCTTAGCGGTCGCGGTCGGACTTTTTCTTGCCGCCTACCACCAACACGCAACCGCTTAGTCGACGTCGAGCGGTACCACAGCCGCGCCATCAAGCCGTCTGTCCCCTTCGATATGCTGGATTCCGATACGGGTACCAACCTTGGACCCCGCATCCGCGATGGCGACAAACACCCGCGCCAATGTTGCACGGCCCCGGCCATCCAAGAGGGAATGAAGCGGCACACCCCTCAAGGTCGCGCAATCTCGACCGCAGATTTCCTTGATCGATTCATCGGCCTCGACGATATCGCCGTACCGATTGATCAGGACCCTGCCGTAAGCGGAAGAAACTCATCCGTGTTGTATCCAAGGAGTTCCTCCGTGCCCTCTGTGACCGACAGATTTGTCATGGTGGCCGCGTCAATCAACCCGTGAAACCCCATTGCATTCATCACCAAAATACCACTCGCGATCCCTTCTCTGGGGCCAATCGAAATGAACTCTCGGGCCTCTCCGAATTTAAAGTAAGTCGCACTGCGGAACGCTTACATACATACGAATACGTAGGTGTGGTAACCACAACGGCCACCGAACGGATTGGTACCGCGAAATGCGGGCGAATACAAACCAGTGGGGATACAAGCACGGGGCGCAGCGGAGATCGGTGGGAGGCCGGTGGAATTGGCGGCAACGATCTGCCTGGTCGCAGCGCGGGATCGCACTGTTGGCGTCGGCCTGACCGACGCCTTGGCTGCACTGTCACGCGAAAATCCGCGGCCTTCCGAGAGACCAAGAACCAAGAATTGTCATAAGATCGCCCGAGGCTACGCGTTGAGACCATCCGCAGTTTGAAACGCCGACGCGCCCTGCCGCCGCGCACCATACCGAGGGGAGACAACCTCGCCATGTTGAGTGATTGGGAACCGCCGAAATCGTTTTCGGTGTTCGAACACTTTCAAGTCAAACGGATCGCCGGCGCACTGGGGGCCGAAATTACCGGTGTCGATCTCTCGACCGACATTTCGGACGCGGTGATAGAGGACTTGACCGGCGCGTTGAACGAGCACCACGTGATCTTCTTCCGCGTTCAGAACCTGACTCCGAAAAGTCAGGCGGCCTTCGCATCGCGGTTTGGGCCGCTAATCGCGTACCCGATGGTAAAGGGGCTGGGCGGCACAGACGCAGTTGTGTCGGTTGTCAAGAAACCGGGCGAGCGCGCGAACTTTGGTGGACTCTGGCACGCCGACACAACGTATCTCGACGAGCCGCCCATGGGGGCCCTGCTATATGCTGTCGAGCTGCCGCCCTACGGCGGCGATACGTTGTTTGCCAACATGCATCTCGCCTACGAGACACTGTCGCCTAGCCTGCAGGCCTACCTGGAAACGCTGACCGTGATTCAGAACTCGGCCAAAGCCGAAGTCGCGAAGACCCGCGAAGACCGGATCAAGGACGACGGTGGCGAGCGCATTCAGTTTGTGGCCGAACACCCGGCGGTCATCACCCATCCCCGTACTGGGCGGAAGGCGCTTTACGTCAATTCGGCGCATACGGAGCGGTTCAAGGAACTGACGATCGAAGAAAGCGAACCGATCCTACGATTTCTGTTCCGTCATCTGACACGGCCGGAGTTCACCTGCCGCTTCGTCTGGACCCCTGGCGCGCTTGCGTTTTGGGACAACTATGCGACCCAGCATAATCCGATCAACGACTACCACGGCTTCCGGCGCGTGATGCATCGGGTCACAATCGGTGGCGGCCGAATAGCCTGATCAAACTAAGGTGAGAGTTGGGAAAATGGCGCGCCCTCCAGGATTCGAACCTGGGACCTACGGCTTAGAAGGCCGTTGCTCTATCCAACTGAGCTAAGGGCGCGGCTACTTCGGTTTACCACAAAACGCTGCCCCCTACCCAGTGGCGCATCCCGACGGCACCTTTGATGGCGGGGTTACCGTGGAACGAGAACGGGCGGCAGGAGGCCGCCCGTTGTGCCGTGATCCTCAGGACTGCGCTTATTTGACGGCGCCGAAGACGTTGTATTGGCCGAAGCCTTTGCCTTCGCCGCGGTCGGCGCGGGAGACGTAGGCGCTGGGGGCGCTGTCTTCGAAGTAGCTTTTGGGAT
>CALJDF010000094.1 GCA_938023835.1 uncultured Alphaproteobacteria bacterium | reverse complement strand
CGTCGCGCATCATGGCCAGCCATTTGGAGAGTATTGCGCGATGCGTCTAGCCCTGTTGGTTGCGACTGTTCTGCATGGACTCGCTATTGCGGGTACGCCCGTGTCGGCTCAAGACAAGACCGATCGCCACCAAGGCTATTACTATCCCGAGCTGGCCAGCCAGGAGACCTACGTCGCCCGCGCCGTGACGTTGCCTCAGGCGACGCGGGAATCACGCATTGGATTTGTGACAGGGATGACCGCGCAACAGCTCGGGGCGCCGTTCCCACCTCAGTCCGCGATCTTTGCAAAGGGCGACCGCGCAGGTCCGTACAAGGCAGTTCTTCCAGGAACTTGGCGTTGCCGACTTTTTCACGTTCTTCGATATGGCCAAGATGATGGGGTTCGAACAAATCACCATCTCGGATGGCGACCGTTTTTCTCATCAAGTCTTGATCCAATAGGGCGCCGGTCTTTGAGCTAGCCGCCGGTCACGCTCATGTGGCGTTCGACCGCCGGGCCGCGATTCGTTCGGTCGATGATGAAGTCATGGCCTTTGGGTTTTCGCGCAATCGCGGCATCGATCGCAGCGTCGAGGTCGGAATCGGTTTCACTCGCCCGCAAGGGTGCTCGCAAGTCTGCCGAGTCCGTCTGGCCAAGGCACATGTAGAGCTTGCCGGTGCAGGTGATCCGGACTCGATTGCACGATTCGCAAAAGTTGTGCGTCATCGGCGTAATGAACCCAAGCCGGGCGCCGGTTTCTTTCACGCGGACGTAGCGCGCCGGACCGCCGGTCTGATAGTCGATGTCCTCGAGATGCCAGCGTTTATCGAGGTCGCGGCGCACGTCCGATAGCGGCAAATAATCCGCCGAACGATCGCCATCGATGTCGCCCATCGGCATCGTTTCGATCAAGGTCAGGTCGAAGCCCTGCTCGCCGCACCAGGCGATCAGTCGATCGAAGTCATCATCGTTGATGCCGTTCAACGCCACGGTGTTGATCTTGATGGCGAGGCCGGCTCGTTTCGCCGCGGCAATCCCACGCATCACCTTGTCGATGTTACCCCACCGGGTAATGCTCTTGAACTTGTCGGGGTCGAGCGAATCAAGCGAGACATTAATGCGCCGCACGCCTGCCGCAAACAAGTCCTCGGCGTAGCGGTCGAGCAGGCTGCCATTCGTCGTCAGGGTCAGCTCTTCAAGCGCGCCGGTTTTCAGGTGGCGGCCAAGGCCATGAAACAGTGTCATGATGTCCTTGCGCACCAAGGGCTCGCCGCCGGTCAGGCGCAACTTGGTCACGCCTTTGCGCACGAAGGCCGAACACAGCCGGTCGAGTTCCTCCAGCGACAACACGTCGCGTTTGGGCAGGAACGTCATGTGCTCGGACATGCAGTAAACGCAGCGGAAGTCGCAACGGTCCGTTACCGACACCCGCAGGTAGCTTATTTCACGGCCAAACGGGTCAATCATAAGGGGGGCACTTTCCGGCGCTGCAATGAGCGTTATATATGGCAATATATAACCCTCTCAAGGCGGGTGGGTGGTTTTCTTTGCCCCCACAACAAAGAAGTGAGGTCATGCGCGAATTCGAGGTCGGGCCGAGCCCAAAAGACGCCCGCCTAACCCGGCGTGTGGCGGGCCGTGACGAAACCGGTGCCGAGATCGGCACCACCGTTACCGTTGAACGGCCCCTGACGGTCTATCTGAACGGCCAAGAAATCGTTACCATGATGACGATCGGCGACCATCCAAAATGGCTCGCGGTCGGCTATTTGCTCAATCAAAACATGCTACGGCGCGACGACCGGATCGAAGGCATCGATCATGACGAGGAACTCGACGTCGTGGTCGTCCGCACCGAGCGCCCTACCAATTACGAAGCCAAGCTGCGCAAGAAGACGTTGACCTCGGGGTGTGCCCAAGGCACCGCATTCGGCGACCTGATGGAGACGTTTGAGGAAGTATCGCTCGCTTCCGACGCAGTGCTACGCACCTCGGCGCTCGCCGCACTCCTCAAAAAGGTCAACACCCAGCCAAGTTTGTATCTTGAGGCGGGTGCCATTCACGGCTGCGTGTTGGCGCACTACGACGTACCACTGCTCTATCTGGAGGACGTCGGGCGTCACAACGCCGTCGACAAGATCTTGGGCTATATGTTCCTCAACAGCGTCGCGCCCGAGGACAAGATCTTCTACACCACCGGCCGCTTGACCTCTGAAATGGTCATCAAGTGCGTCAACATGCGCATTCCCATCTTGGTTTCCCGGTCGGGCTTTACCGCATGGGGCGTGGACCTCGCCCGACAAGCCAACCTCACGTTGATCGGTCGTGCCCGCGGTCGCCGGTTCCTTGCGCTGTCGGGGCACGAGCGGATTGTCTATGACACCGCGACGCCCGACGCCCATGAAAGCCCAACACGAAAGGCCGCCCCATGAAGGCCCACCACCACGTTGTTGGCGTCTTGTTGGCCGGTGGCCAAGCGCGGCGTATGGGCGGCGGTGACAAGTGTCTCCAAACCCTTGGCGGGAAAACCCTTCTGGCGCGGGCGGTTCAACGCGCGCGTCCACAAGTCGATACGTTGATCCTCAACGCCAACGGCGATACGACCCGGTTTTCAGCGTACGACGTGCCGATTGTCGCGGATGTCATCGACGGGTTTGCCGGACCGCTTGCCGGTGTTTTGACCGCGATGGAATGGACTGCCGAGAATGCGGCCGACCATGAAACAGTTGTCTCCTTCCCGACCGACGCGCCATTCTTTCCGACCGATTTGGTTGAGACGATGTTGGAGGCGCGCCGCTTGGCGGGCGCCGCGTTGGCGTGTGCGGCCTCAAAAGGTCGGCCCCATCCGGTGTTTGGCGTTTGGCCGGTCAGTTTGCGTCATGAATTGCGCCAAGCCCTGGAAGCCGGCGAACGCAAGATCGACCGGTGGACGGAGCAATACCCGATTGTCACCGTCGAGTTCGCGGCCGTGGGCGTCGATCCTTTTTTTAACGCCAACACCCTGGAGGACTTGGTGCGGGCCGAACAGTTTTTGGCCGAGGAGGGTGTATGAACCGCACATCGGATACGGCGGTTCCCCAATTGCGGGTTCTGCTCGGGTCGGCCACCGCGATGGGCCCTGGCAAGGCGGCTTTGGTCGACGCGATCGAGCGTACGGGGTCGATCTCGGCCGCCGCACGCGAGATGAAGATGTCGTACCGACGCGCGTGGGATTTGATGGAAACGATGAACCGGTGTTTTCGCGAAGCGTTGGTTGAAACCGCGACCGGCGGCAAAGGTGGCGGTGGCGCGCAGGTCACTCCGTTCGGGCGCGAGGTTGTGCGGCGCTATCGGGCGATGGAGGGCAAGGCCGCGCGCAGCGTCGCGGCCGATATGCGCGCGCTGGAAGACATGATGGCCTAGCCGCGCGGTTAGAAGCGGCGACTATTCTCTCGGCGTTGATTCTTTTACAGCAGGTCTTCGATCGCGACCAATACCTCTTGCCAAATACGCTGTCCGGCATCGTCGCCCCGGCGCGCGAAACGGCTCATCGCGTTTTGTGCGACGGATACGGCCTCCCGCCCATGTACATCAATCAGCTGATCGGCGGTCGCGAAGGTCAATTGGTCGTCCATGGCCGCCCTCCTCGGGGCGATGGTCACCAACGAATACTCAGACCTTAAAGACCAGGGGACGGGCCGCCTGTGTGCGTCGTCACACACCTGTCGGATAACGGGTAGGGCTGGTGCCGCTGCAATCATAGGCTGAAGCCCGCATGAACTAACGGGTTCGGGCTATTGGGCGGCCAGCGGCTCGATCTTGGCGGCGCAAAATTTGAATTCGGGGATCTTCCCAAACGGGTCCAGGGCCGGATTGGTCAGCAAATTGGCCGCCGCCTCGGCGTAACAAAACGGCATGAAAACCATCCCCTCGGGAACACTCGAATCCAGTCGGATCGAGAGTTCGATCGCGCCGCGTCGGGTGGCCAACCGCACCCTTTGCCCGCTTTCCAGTCCCAGGGCCTCGACATCGTTGGGGGCGAGATGGGCCAACGCTTCCGGTTCGAGAGTGTCCAGCACCTTGGTGCGGCGCGTCATCGCGCCGGTATGCCAATGCTCCAACAGACGTCCCGTGCTCAGCACAAAGGGGAAGTCGTCGTCAGTGGGTTCGTCAGGCGGAATGATCGACGCCGGCACAAAACGTCCGCGCTTCGTTGCTGTTGGAAAGCCGTCGCCAAAAATCACGGCATGGCCTTCATGGCTTTCGTCGTCGCAGGGGTACGTCACCGCGCTTTCGCGCTCGAGGCGCGCCCAGCTAATTCCCTTGATTGACGGCATGCATGTGCGCATTTCGGCAAAGACATCGCGCGGGTGCGCATAGGACCAGTCGAGGCCCAGTCGCCGTGCCATCTCTTGGATGATCCAAAGATCCTGGCGCGCGTCGCCGGGCAAGGGCAGGGCGTGCCGGCCCAACTGAACGCGCCGGTCGGTATTGGTGAAGGTGCCGTCCTTCTCCGGAAATGCCGAAGCCGGCAGGATCACGTCGGCATAGGTCGCGGTCTCGGTCAAAAAGATGTCTTGGACGACGAGGTGATCAAGCTTCGCTAATGCAGCGCGGGTGTGGTTCAGGCTCGGGTCCGACATCGCCGGATTTTCGCCCATGATGTACATGCCCGAGATCGTGCCGTCGTGGATCGCATCGGTGATCTCGACCACCGTCAGTCCCTTTTTTGAGTCGAGTTTCGTATCCCACAGCGCTTCAAACCGGGCATGCGCGTCGTCGTCCTCGACCCCCGCATAGTCGGGGTAAAACATTGGTATCAGCCCGACGTCCGATGCGCCCTGGACGTTGTTTTGGCCGCGGAGCGGATGGAGTCCGGTGCCCGGTCGGCCGATCTGGCCGCACATCAACGCCAATGAAATCAGGCACCGTGCATTGTCGGTACCGTGAATATGTTGGCTGATCCCCATGCCCCAGAAGATCATCGCTGAGTTGGCGCATCCGTAGATTTGTGCGACCTCACGAATGGTGTCGGAATGCACACCGCAAAGCGGTCCCATGATCTCGGGAGAGAATGCCTTGAGATGCTCGCGTAGAGCCTCGAAGTCGTCGGTAAAGGCCGCGATGTAGTCGCGATCGACAAGATCGTCTTCGACGATCACGTTCATGATCGCGTTCAACAGTGCAACGTCGGTACCCGGTTTGAACTGCACCATGTGGGTCGCGTGACGCCCCAAGGCTTCGCCCCGCGGGTCGAGCACGATCAACTCGGTCCCGTTCTGGACGGCGTTCTTGAAAAAGGTTGCCGCCACGGGATGGTTGACCGAGGTATTGCTTCCGATCACGACGATCACATCGGTGTTTTTCACTTCGGTAAAAGGCGCGGTCACCGCGCCGGACCCGATCGTCTCCATCAACGCCGCGACCGAAGAGGCGTGACACAACCGCGTGCAGTGGTCGACGTTGTTGGTGCCAAACCCGGCGCGGACCAGTTTTTGGAACAAATATGCTTCTTCGTTCGACCCCTTGGCGCTGCCGAATCCGGCCAAGGCGCCGCCGCCGCGCGTATCCCGAATATCACGAAGGCCATGGGCGGCAGCGTCCAGCGCTTCCGCCCACGTGGCCTCCCGAAAATGGCTTAGCGGGTTGGCCGGATCGATGTCGGGATGCAGTGCTTTGGCCACCCCCTCCTTGCGGATCAGCGGTGTGGTCAGCCGGTGCGGGTGGCTCACATAGTCGAAACCGAACCGCCCCTTGACGCAGAGCCGCCCCTGATTGGCGGGCCCGTCGCGGCCGGTGACGTAAACGAGCGCATCGTCCTTGATATGGTAGGTCAGCTGGCAACCGACGCCGCAATAGGGGCAGACGCTCTCGACGGTGCGGTCGATCGCCGTTTGCAGGACATCTTCGGCGGGGCTCAACGCCCCGGTCGGGCAGGCCTGGACGCATTCGCCGCAGCCGACACAGGTGCTGGCCCCCATCGGGTCGCCAACGTCGAAAACGACTTGGCTGCGCGGACCGCGATGGGCCATCGCGATGACGTCGTTGACCTGCACTTCGCGGCAGGCGCGGACGCACAAGCCGCAGTGAATGCAGGCATCCAGTCGCACGGTCATCGCCGGATGGCTGGTGTCAGGATCCGGTCGAGGGCTTGCGGGATAGCGACTCGTAATCGTGCCGGTCGCGGTGGCCATGTCCCAAAACGTGCTGTGGTGATCGTAGGCTTGATCTTGCGGGGGTTGATCGGCGACCAGCAGTTCCATGATGCTGCGGCGCGTCGTTTGGGCGCGTTCGCTGGCGCTATGGACTGTCATGCCCTCGGTCGGGGTGCGGATGCACGACGCGGCGAGCGTACGTTCCCCGTCAATCTCGACCATGCAGGCGCGGCAATTGCCGTCGGCGCGATAGCCCGGCGTCGGCGCGTAGCAAAGATGGGGAATGTCGATGCCTTCGCGCGTGGCGACCTGCCAGATGGTTTCGCCGTCGGCGGCCTCTACGTCGCGGCCGTCCAGCGTGAACCGAACGCTCATCGCACGACCTCCGGAAAGTAGCGCATGAGAGTCTGGAACACATTGGGGGCGGCCTGCCCAAGCCCACAGATCGACGCCTCACGCATCACTTGACCAAGATCGTTGAGCAATCCTGCATCCCAGGCGGGGTCTTGCATCAAGGTCACGGCCTTTTCGGTGCCCACGCGGCACGGCGTGCATTGCCCACAGCTTTCGTCTGCAAAAAAGCGCATCAGGTTCAAAGCGGCATCGCGCACATCGTCCTGATCGGACAGGACGATCACCGCCGCCGAGCCGATAAACGCGCCGTGTGGTTCCAACGCGCCAAAATCCAGCGGCAGGTCGCCAAGACTCGCCGGCAAGATGCCGCCCGAGACGCCGCCCGGGAGATAGGCGGCAAAAACGTGGCCGTCTTGCATCCCACCGCAATAGTCATCGATTAGGCGCCGCACGGAGATCCCGGCCGGGGCCAGTTTCATCCCAGGGTTTTGAACTCGACCGGAGACCGAAAAACTGCGAGGCCCTTTATGGCCCTCGGCGCCTTGATCGGCGAACCAAGCGGCGCCGTTTTCCAGGATGTGGGGAATCCAATAAAGCGTCTCGACGTTGTGCGCCAAGGTCGGTCGACCAAACAGACCGACCTGCGCCGGGAACGGCGGGCGGTGCCGGGGTAGGGGGCGATTGCCCTCAATGCTTTCAAGCATTGCCGACTCCTCGCCGCAAATATAGGCCCCGGCACCGCGTCGCACCGTGATGGGCGGCAAGCCAGGTTTCGCTGCGCGTAGCGCGGTGATCTCTTTGGCAAGCAGGGTGTGGACCTGTGGGTATTCGTCGCGCAGGTAGATGTAGACAGCGTCGGCCTCGATCGCGTGTGCCGCGATCATCGTGCCTTCGAGCACGCGGCTCGGCTCGGTCTCCAAATAATGGCGGTCCTTGAAAGTGCCGGGCTCGCCCTCATCGGCATTGACGACAAGGATACGCGGCGTCGGTTCCGCCAGAACGAATTGCCATTTGCGTGCCGCAGGAAATCCTGCGCCGCCCAAGCCGCGCAGCCCAGCCTCGTCGAGCGTGGATATCATCTCGTGCGTCGTCGGCGTCCCTGCCAAGACTTTGTCCAGCACAGTATACGTCGAGTCGGCAGCATGCCCAGACACCAGCATTTCAGGTGTGGTCGCGTTGCGCGCCACCGCGGTGCGTACCGATTCCACCGTTGCACTACTCAGGTGATTGCGCCCAACTTCCACAACCGGTGCGCAATCGCATCGCCCCATGCAGGGTGCGTGCACGACGCGGACGTCCGGTCCCATTTCGCGGGCAATCGTGCCGAAAAGCGCCTCAGCGCCTGCCATTTGGCATGGCAGGCTGTCGCATACGCGGATGGTGAGGGTGGGCGGCGCCTCGTCGTCTTCGCGGTGAATATCAAGATGTGCGTAAAAGCTGGCCACTTCGTAGATCTCGGCCATCGAAAGCCGCATGTGATGGGCGAGCGCGGCAATATGCTGTGCGGATATCCCGCCGAATTGGTCCTGGATGCGATGCAGGTATTCCAGCAGCAGCGCGCGTTCGGGCGCGGTTCCACCTAAGACGCCAGCAACTTCGCACAACGCCGCCGCGGTGGGTTGGCGACCGCGCTCAGTCTTGCGCCCTTTGCGCCGCCCTTTGCCCGGATGGTGCGTCGTCGTTGCGCCGTCTGTCATGTTAGGTCGTCGTCGAGCACGACCAACGCAATCACAGCCACGTTGATAAGTTGTTTGCCGGCGTTCTCGAAATTGACCGTCACCCGTTTTCCGATCACCGTCTGTACTTGTCCGATGCCCCAGTCCGGGCGGTCGGGATGCCGCACATAAGCGCCCGGTTCCAACAAGAAACTCACGAGGCAGGCGCTCCAGTATTATTCATAGGCTATTCTACCAGACGAGACATTGAATCACGTCAATCAAGGAAGCCGATGGACGATATTGATTTTGGTGCGTTGCTTTACGCGCGGTTGTGTCACGATTTGATTAGCCCTGTAAGCGCAGCCCACAACGGCATCGCCATGGCTCGGGATGAAGCCGATCCCGAAATGCGGGCCGAAGCCATGGCCTTAACAGCGGATGGCCTGGCCGACGCGATCGACAAGCTCAAGGTTTACCGCATCGCTTATGGCACCGCTGGGTCCCGCACCACGCTGGCCGAGGCCCGTGCTGCGGCGCAGGGGCTCTTCTCGCGGGGTCGGGTCGATGTCGATTGGCCCGAGGAGGCCACAGACGCCGGTCCAGAGGACGTACGCCTATTGCTTAACCTCGTGCTGCTTGGCGCCGACGCGGTGGCCCGTGGCGGCACGGTTCGGGTGGCAGCGACGGGTGCGACAATGGCGATCCAGGCGACGGGCGCACGCGCCGGGTTCCCGCCCGATGTCTTGTCGGTCCTTGATGATGAAACCGAGGTTACGGCGCTGTCACCACGCCAGAGTCAGGCCGCACTTACCCTCAAGCTGGCCACGCGACAAGGCCGCATGGTCTCCCACAAAGCGAGCGAGGGCGTCGTGGTGCTTACCGCAAAAGCGCCCTAAGAAAAAAGGGCCGCCCAAGGGCGGCCTTTCAAGTTTGGGTGGGAGGACGTTCCTACGCCGCTGAAACCGCGGCGACCTTTTCGCTTTCCTGGTCGCGCAGCACGTAGCCGCGGCCCCAGACCGTTTCGATAAAGTTGTTGCCGCCCGATGCGGTCGCGAGCTTTTTGCGGAGCTTGCAGACAAACACATCGATGATCTTGAGTTCGGGTTCGTCCATGCCGCCATAGAGGTGGTTGAGGAACATCTCTTTGGTCAGCGTCGTGCCCTTGCGCAACGCCAGCAGTTCGAGGATGCCGTATTCCTTGCCGGTGAGGTGAACCGATTGGCCGGCCACCGAAACCGACTTGCCGTCGAGATCGATCTCCAAATCACCGACCGTGATCGAGGATTGGGCATGACCCCGCGCCCGGCGCACCACTGCATGAATGCGGGCCACCAATTCGCTCTTATCGAACGGTTTGGTCAGATAGTCGTCGGCGCCGAAGACGAGGCCTTTAACCTTGTCGTCCGATTCGGACATCCCCGAGAGGATGAGAATGGGTGTTTCAACTTTTGCGCTACGCAGCTTTTTCAGCACATCGTAGCCGTGCATGTCCGGCAAATTGAGGTCTAGGACAATAATGTCGTAGTCGTAGATCTTGCCGAGATCGAGGCCTTCTTCACCCATATCGGTGGCGTACACGTTAAAGCCTTCGCCGTTCAGCATCATTTCGATGCTGCGTGCCATCGCCAGATCGTCTTCTACCAGGAGTACCCGCATCGCTTTGCCCTCGTGTGGTAACTAGTTAACTCACACTGAATGTATATGGTTAACAGACCGTTAAAATAGTTAACAAACGGACTCCCTGGCCAGTGATGTCCGTCACACCCCGCGGATTTAGCTGTTTTTGGCGGCATTAACCGGCCCTTAAGAGGCTGCGGCGAAGATAGGGGCGGGTCAGAATGACCCCAAATGGCACAGGTGCGGCGCAAACGTGAAAAGCGTTATTGACGATATCGACCGGATTCCGGTCGTCACCCGGTACGGCCGGGTCAGCTCGGTTCAGGGCCTCTTGGTGGAGGTCGCCGGCATCCAAAGCGAGGTTTCCATCGGGTCGCGCTGCACGATCGAAACCCGTCGCAGCGTCGATGTCACGGCAGAGGTTGTCGGGTTCCGCGATTCTCACGCGCTCCTGATGCCGTTCCGCGAGCTAGAGGGCGTCGGCCTAGGTTGCCGGGTTATCATTGGCGATGCCGAGCCGGTGGTGTATCCGACCCGCGCCTGGCTCGGCCGCGTTGTAAACGCGTTCGGCGAACCGATAGACGGTAAAGGTCCAATCCCGCGCGGCGTGGATGCTTACGCCCTCAAGGCGTCACCGCCACCAGCGCACAACCGGCACCGCGTCGGCGAAAAGATCGACCTCGGCGTCCGTTCGATCAACACCTTCATGACCTGCTGCCGCGGCCAACGCATGGGCATTTTTTCCGGGTCCGGTATCGGCAAGTCGGTGCTG
>CALJDF010000093.1 GCA_938023835.1 uncultured Alphaproteobacteria bacterium | reverse complement strand
ACGCCCGGTGCTATGAGTGCCGCATCATGAAAGAAGATACAAAAATCGTCCGCGCGGGACGTCATCCGGCGCAACACGGCGGGGCCGTGAATACGCCGGTCTATCACGTCTCGACCGTTCTGGTTGACACGCTGGAAGAACTTGAGGGCCTGAGCAAGCGCAAGCCGCCCCAGATGGCCTATGGCCGGCGCGGCACGCCGACGGTTTATGCTTTCGAGGAAGCGGTCAGTGAACTCGAGGGCGGTGCGGGGTGCGTGAGCTTTCCCTCCGGGCTCGCCGCGATTTCAGGCGCGATGCTGACCTACGCCGAAACCGGCGCGCATTTTCTTGTTTCCGACAGCGCCTACGGGCCGACGCGGCGATTGTGCGACACATTGCTCGCCCGCCTCGGCGTGACGACCGAGTATTACGATCCGCTGATCGGCGGCGACATCGCGAAACTCATGCGCGACAACACCAAGGTCGTGTTCACCGAATCACCCGGCTCGTTGACCTTCGAAGTGCAAGACATTCCGGCAATCGCGGCGGCGGCCCACGCGGGCGGTGCCAAGGTGCTGATGGACAATACCTGGGCCTCGCCGATCTATTTCAAGCCTTTTGAACACGGCGTCGATCTTTCGATCCAAGCCGCCACCAAATATATCGTCGGGCATTCCGATGCGATGTTGGGCACCGTGACCGCCAATGACGCATGCCTGCAGGCCCTGCAGGACACGTCCTACGGGTTGGGCTATGCCGCCGGGCCGGACGATCTTTATCTCGGCACGCGCGGCATTCGCACCATCGGCGTGCGGCTGCGCCAGCATATGGAATCCGGGCTCAAGATTGCGCGGTGGCTGCAGGAACGGCCCGAGGTGGTGCGGGTGATCCACCCTGCCCTGCCCGACGATCCCGGCCATGCGTTATGGAAGCGCGACTTTACCGGCGCCTGCGGGCTGTTCGCCTTCGTGATCGAAAGCACGCCACGGCCCGCGCTCGAGGCGATGGTCAATCATTTCGAGTATTTCGGGATGGGCGCGTCGTGGGGCGGCTACGAAAGCCTGTGCATGCCGACCGCGCCGGAAAAGATGCGCACCGCGACGACGTGGGAACCGGGCGGCCAATGCATGCGCATTCACGTCGGCCTCGAAGATATCGACGATCTGATCGAGGATTTGTCGGCCGCCTTCGATCGGCGCAACGCCGCGATGTAGGCAGTTCGACGGGGTCATTGCACCCGAACCGAGTTTGCGCCCGCACGCGATGAAATAATCGCTATTTGGCCCAGCCCCGCGACCGGGCGTATGGTCTTTGCACCAAAAAATGCCGAGTGACGTCATGACCGATTCTGCCCTCGATCAACTCCTCGCCGAGACCAAGTTCGATGCACAGGGCCTCGTGCCGGCCATTGCGCAACAGCACGACACCGGCCAGGTGTTGATGATGGCGTGGATGAATGCGGACGCTATTCGCGAAACGCTGGCGTCGGGGCGGGTGTGTTACTGGTCCCGTTCGCGTGGCGCATTGTGGAAAAAAGGCGAAACCTCGGGTCAGATTCAGGCGCTGAAGGAACTGCGTCTGGACTGCGACGGCGACACGATCCTGGTGGTGGTCGATCAAACAGGCGTCGCGTGCCACACCGGGCGGCGCACCTGTTTCTATCGCGCCGTGCGCGGCGATGCGTTCATCGAGATCGCCGATGTCGAAACCGACCCCAAGACAATGTATGGCGAAAAGGCCTAAGCAATTCGCCTAGGCGGTGCGCTTCCCCCCGTGAGCCATGAGGTAGCCGCCGACATGATGGGTGTAGTTGCCGGCGCCGTCATTGGCGCGCACGTGGACCGGGATCATATCCATGATCACTTCGTTGTGGCCGAAGCCGGCGTCTTGCATGACTTCGCGTAGGTCCATGTCGTGCAACGTTCCGATAAAGGGTTCAGCGTTGTAGTGCGTATCCCAATCGGTGAGGTATTGATCGAACGGATCCTTGTCGCCGAACGGCGGCACTTCGAGATGAAGGGCCATGCCGCCAGGACGCAAGAGGCGCCGGGACTCGGCCATGATGTTGCGCATCGCTTTGGTCGAGGTTTCATGTAAGGCGATATGCGATACGATCAGGTCGAAGGATTGGTCGGGGTAATCGGTGCGCTCGGCATTCTGCTGGGAGAAATGCACCGTCTTGCCGAGCGAAACCGCGCGCGCATGCGCGTAGCGCAACATCGGCGCCCCCACGTCTATGGCATGCACCTCTGCGTCGGGGAAGGCATCGACATACGGCAGCGTCGAGTGCCCCACCGCGCACCCCATATCGAGAATCCGAGACGGCTTGAAGTCGGGGTAGTTGGCCTGAAGGTGACCTATTAATGTGGTGCCACACGACTCGTTGTAGTCACCCATACCGCCCATCATGTAGAGGTATACGCCGCGGTCATAAAGTGCGCCCGCCGAGACATCGTCGGCCGCGACATCGGTCGTGTAGTTTCCCGGCATGCAGTGAATATCGACCGCCGTCACGTAGCGCGGGAGGGGCAACTTCGGATCGAGGCGTAGTGTGCCTTTTCCCGTCTTGTTCTCCTTGGCGCGTCTTTGGAGACCGTCATAGTCGCGGTCGACGGTCGCGCCAACCGAATCCCACATCATCTCTTGCGTGGTGCGCATGAACGCGCTCCAGAACTGGTGATAGGGTTGCGCGACCATCGCCTTTCGCACCTCACCCCGCGTCTGTGGGGCGCGGCCCTGTTGGCGCTCGAACGCTTTCTTCGCGGCGCCCTCGTAGACCACCTTGTTGCCGCCGGTCACGATGCCGGTCACGTGTTCGCGCAAACTCTTGGTGAATATCTGTCGCGTTTCTTCGTCGTGCGTTGACTGCGGCAACAACGCGTGCTGGGCTTGTGAAGACATCATGACACCCCTCAGTTGTCTTTCGTCGCCAGTATGTCAGAAACGGGGCCTCCTGCCCGAACTTCCCTGGCAGGCCGGGAAAGCGGGGGCTAGACTGCGGAAAACCTGGGGAGGACGACGACGATGATTCCGAAAGACCACCGCGAATTTTACGAACTCGACATGGCGACCGGCTGGGAGACGCCCGAGGGCTATCCGGAGGGAATCAAACAGAAGATTCTGTCCGGCTCGCTAGACGAAAAGAACAAGACCGGTAGTCGGACGCGAGTCTTGACCATCGCACCGGGCACCTACACGATCGAGCCGTTCGAGCACGAGTACTGGGAAGAAGTGTTTCTTTTCCAAGGCGACTTGCGCGTCGGCAACGATGCCCAGGGCGAAGGCGGCGAGACGTTCAAGGCCTTGACCTATGCGGTACGCCCGCCGGGGTCCCCACATGGACCGGTGGCCAGCGACAACGGCTGCACCGTGTTTGAAATCCACTATTTCGATCCGGACGACCGTCCGGCGTAACCAACGAAAAACGGAGAAAACCATGAACGGACCCGCCGATCGCATCATGACGCCGATGGACGTGCTCTATCGCGCCAGCAAAGATATTCCCGAAGAAGAAATCCACGCCGTTGAAGGCGCCGTCGAGCAAGGCGAACTCAGCGTCAAAGTGCTGATGGTCACCGAAAACATGTTGGTGCTACGCGCGTGGCGCGGCAAAGGCTTGATCGACCCGATCCACCAACACGACGACCACGAATCCGTGGCCACGTTGGTCTCCGGCAAGCTGAAAATGCAGATCGGGGACAAGGAATTCGTCGCCGGACCGGGCGATG
>CALJDF010000092.1 GCA_938023835.1 uncultured Alphaproteobacteria bacterium | reverse complement strand
AGAACAATCCGGTATCCCGCAAATGAGCGTTGAGTTGTTTGCGGGTAACGCCCGCTTGCACCGTGCAATCCAGGTCTTCGGCGTTGACCTGCAAGACCTCGTTCATTTGCATCATGTCGATCGACACGCCGCCCTGGATCGCAACGACGTGGCCTTCGAGCGAGGTACCGGCGCCGAACGGGACGATCGGCACGTCGTGGGCGGCACAGATCTTGACCACCTCGGCAACCTCTTCGGTCGAACGCACGAAGGCGACACCGTCGGGGTCGCGGTTGGCGTGGTAGGATTCGTCCTTGCCATGATGGGCGCGGATCGACGCCGAGGTAGAGAACCGGTCGCCAAGAAGCGCCGTTAGGGCCTCAAAGGCCGGGGCGAAATCTTCCGGCCGGGTCGTCCGATCGGGCGCGTCGTGCATGGGGTACCTCTTTTGGGTCGATCGGAGTGTAGCGGCGCGGATCGATCTTCCGCAACGGCGGTTCACACGGTGGGGAGCGGTGACTATGATCGCCGCGCATGGAATTCGAATCCCCTATCGTGGTCGCCGACGGAGGCAAGGTCCGCAAGGAGTGGATCGATTACAACGGCCACATGAATGTGGCCTTTTACGTCTTAGCCTTCGATTTGGCCCTGGACGTGGTCTACGAACGCATGGGCCTGGGCGAACCCTATCGCGAGCGCACCAACCACACGACCTTTTCGCTGGAAGGCCATACCCATTGGTTGCGCGAGATGCGCCTAGATGACCCAATGCGCTTCACGACCCGGTTATTGGACTGGGACGCCAAACGGCTGCACTTCTACATGGAGATGTTCCACGCCGAGCAACACTATTTGGCGTCGTCCTATGAAATGGTCACCATGCACATCAATCTAGAAGAACGCCGATCCGCGCCGTTTCCGCAAGACCTGCAGGACGTCTTCCGTACGGTGCACGAGTCCCAAAGAGAGTTGCCGCCGCCCCACTATGCCGGCACGACCATCGGGATTCGACGGAAATGACCACCGCACGGGTTTTTGGGTTGGGCCTCATGGCCCTTGGGATCGGCATCGCCGCGTCTTTTCTGCCGCCGACGGCGCGGCCCGCGCATGCGAGTTGTGTCGATCCGGCGCGGCCCGGCGTCACCTGGAGCCGTTGCGACTTTAGCGGTCGCAACCTGAGTGGCATCGATGTGAGTGGCGGCACGCTTGGCGGCGCGCGGTTCATGCGCAGCAATTTGATCAACGCAAAATTCTCCGGTGCGACTTTGGACCGCGCCAAATTCGTCACCGCCGACGCAACCGACGCCGACTTCAGCAAAGTTCGCGCGGTCGGCACCGATTTCACCAAAGCCAATCTGACGCGCGCCACATTTGCTGGCGCCGATTTGCGCCGCGCGCGTTTCTTCCACGCCATCTTGGTCGGTGTTGATTTCACGAGCGCCCGCTTGGAAGGCGCCGACTTGCTGAACGCCGATTTCTCCGGTGCGACCTGGGTCGACGGCCAGACTGTGTGCGCTGCGGACTCGATCGGGCAATGCAAGTAGCCCGCAGCGCCCAACCGGTGGACGCCTGATCCCATGACGTCGCGCGAGGCTGCCGCACTCGTCCGCGCTCGGTGGCACAAATTCATACATAACGACCAAGTCAAACTCTCGATCCTGGCGCTGATCATCGGCGTCGGGGTCGGGTATGGCGCGCTCGGCTTTCGCCTGGGGATCGAAGCGATCCAGAGCCAGACCTTCGGCTTTGCCCTTCATGACGGATTTCACATCGTGGCGCAGTTGCCCTGGTGGTTGGTCCTCGCGGTACCGACGGTGGGGGGCCTGGCGATCGGCGTGTTCGTCTACACCCTGATGCCCGATCGCCGGGCGCATGGCGTGGCCGACGTGATCGAGGCCGGGGCGCGGCACGGCGGCCGCATCGACGCCGGCACGACGATCAAGGCGGCAGCGCTGTCGCTGGGCTCGCTCGGCGTGGGCGCCTCGGTCGGGCGCGAAGGGCCGGTTATTCATCTGGGCGCGGGGCTTGCCTCGTGGGCCGCGCAAAAACTGCATCTGAACCCGTCGCTCGCGCTGACCTTGCTGGGCTGCGGCCTGGCCTCGGCGATCGGCGCCTCGTTCAACGCCCCCATTGCCGGCGTTTTCTTCGCGCTGGAGGTGGTGATCGGGCACTACGCCCTGCACACCTTCGCACCGATCGTGATCTCGGCCGTGGCCGGGACGGTGATCTCTCGAATTCATTTGGGCGCATTTCCGGCCTTCGTCGTGCCGACCTACGACATCGCCTCGTTCTTCGAGTTTCCGGCATTCATCTTGTTGGGACTGGTGTGCGCGGTGGCGGCCATTTTGTTTATCCGGTCGATGTTTCTGGCCGAGGACGTCATCAATCGGATCGGCTGGCCGATTTGGATCAGGCCGATGATCGGCGGCGCCGTCGTCGGCGCGACGGCGCTTTTTTTGCCTCACATCATGGGTGTCGGCTATGCAGCGACGAACGCTGCCCTGCAGGCCACGCTACCGCTGTGGCTGATGCTCGCGTTGATCGTGGCGAAGACCGCCACCACGGCTGTGTCGTTGGGCAGCCAGTTCGGCGGCGGGGTGTTTTCGCCCTCGTTGTTCGTGGGCGCGATGGTGGGCGGCGCTTTTGGGATCATTGCCGGGAGCATTTTCCCCGACCTCGCGGCCTCGCCTGGGTTCTACGCAATGGTTGGGATGGGTGCGGTGGCGGCCCCGGTGATCGGCGCCCCGGTTTCAACCATCCTGATCGTCTTCGAATTGACCGGCGAGTTCTCCGTGGTGATCGCCGCGATGGTCGCGATCACGTTGTCGACGACCATTTCGCACGCCGTGGTCGGCCGATCGTTGTTCCACGGCATTCTGAAACGCCGCGGCATTCTGATTCGCGCGGGCCGCTTCGAGCAATTGTTGACCGCCACCCACGTCGGCGACCTGATGACCGATCAATACGAAACCGTCGAGGAAACCGCGCGCGCCAGCGAGATTCGCCAAACCATGGAAAACGCCCGGTACGGTGATTTCTTTGTGGTCGACGCGGATGCGCGGCTGGTTGGCTCCCTTTCGTTTTCTTCGCTCCGCGGCGTCTCGCTCGATGCGGAACTCGATCAGCTGATCAATGCGCGGGATATCGCGCGGCTTAACCCGCCGATGCTGTGCGCGGGAGACGATCTGGAGGGCGCGCTCAAGTCGATGGAACACCACCACGAGGACAGCCTACCGGTGGTCACCGACCGTGAGAGCCGCACGGTGGTGGGCATCCTGCACCATAAAACCGCCCTGATGGCCTACAACCAAGCCCTACTACGGGCGCGCGCCGAAGAGCACAACGAGGACGCCGACCGGCGCTAGCGCCCTGGGAGGGGCACAAGGCCTGTGGTATGAATGGCCGGACCGATGTCCGATCCCTTCGACCTTGACGATATTCCGTTCGACGACCCGGCGCCCGCGCCAAAACCGGGCGGGATAGCTGCGCGCGCCATGGCCGCCGCGGCGCCGAACGAACCGCCCTATCTCAAGACCCTGAACGAGAGCCAGACCGACGCAGTGGTCATCACCGACGGCCCGGTGCTGGTGCTGGCCGGCGCCGGGACCGGCAAGACACGGGTTCTGGTGACGCGCATCGCCCATATCCTGAACCTGGGCTTGGCCAAACCCTGGGAGATTTTGTCGGTCACCTTCACCAATCGCGCGGCGCGCGAAATGGGCGAGCGCGTCGGCGGCATGGTGGGCGGTGCGGTCGACGGTATTTGGCTCGGTACCTTCCATTCCATCGGCGTGCGCATCTTGCGCCAGCATGCCGAACTGGTCGGGCTCAAAAACAACTTCACCATCATCGACCGCGACGACCAATTGCGCGTCCTCAAGCAACTCCTGAAGGCCGAGAACATCGATGAGAAG
Organism: uncultured Alphaproteobacteria bacterium; assembly: GCA_938023835.1. Lineage (GTDB taxonomy): Bacteria > Pseudomonadota > Alphaproteobacteria > SHVP01 > SHVP01 > CALJDF01. The sequence goes on along the minus strand of CALJDF010000092.1, from coordinate 705 downwards.
CGATGGCCCGCGCGGGTGCTGGCCAGCATCATCGATCGCTGGAAAGACCGCGGCTTGACCTGGCAGCAAGTTCAGAACGAGGACGCCGGCGAATTTGCGATGGGCAAGACCACGGACTTGTACCGTGAGTACCAACAACGCCTATTGACCCAAAACGCCGCCGACTTCGGCGATCTGCTGCTGCACTGCTTGACGCTGTTCACCGAGCACAAAGATATTCTCGATATCTATCACCAGCGGTTTCGCTACATCTTGGTCGACGAGTACCAGGACACGAACGTGGCGCAGTACCTGTGGCTGCGGCTGTTGGCGCAGGGCCAGAAGAACATCTGCTGCGTCGGCGACGACGACCAATCGATTTACGGTTGGCGTGGCGCCGAGGTCGGCAACATCCTGCGCTATGAGGAAGACTTTCCCGGCGCCAAGGTGGTTCGGTTGGAGCGCAATTATCGCTCCACACCGCACATTTTGGCCGCTGCCTCGGCGCTGATCGCCCACAACGAAGGCCGCCTCGGCAAGACGCTGTGGACCGACGCGACCGACGGCGAAAAGGTTCGGGTGCGCGGCTTTTGGGACGGCGAGGAAGAGGCGCGCGCCATCGCCGAGGATGTCGAAGACCTACAGCGCCACGACCATCGCCTGGACGAAATCGCCATCTTGGTGCGGGCCGGCTATCAAACCCGCGAGTTTGAAGATCGCTTTCTC
>CALJDF010000091.1 GCA_938023835.1 uncultured Alphaproteobacteria bacterium | reverse complement strand
TTCGGCCAAGGTTAGTCCGCGCTCTGCGGCAAGATCGTTGAGCGCCTTTAGCTTGGCGGCGCGGCCAAGGATCGGTTTGCCGACATGACCGCTCAGTTTGCCGGTCGCGTCGATCAGCAGTTCATTCGCCTGGTCGACATCGAAACCGGCACGTGCCCGGACGCGACCGGTGAAGAACGTGAAGCCGCCGGACACCAGCGCGGTCAACGCGCCATTTTTCCGCATCGTCGCGACCAATGTCTTGGCACCAGAGGTCAGCTTGATGCGCTCTTGATAGACGGTTTCCATCGCGTCGGCGTCGAGACCGGCCAGCATCTTGGCCCGCGCGCGCAAGGCATCGTCGAAATCGATCTGGCCGCGCATCGCGAGCTCGGTAATGGCCGACACGGTGTCGCGCAGGCCCATCGCATCGGCCAGTTCGTCGATGCACTCCTGTTGAATAATCGTCGAGTCCATATCCGCGATAAGGAGTCGTTTCCGTCGATTAGCGTTGACCTGAACGCCGATATCGATCGCCCGACCTTCGATCGCTTTTGCGGCATGCGCCTGCACGACATCGCGCTCGGTGCCCGGAACCTCCAGGTCAACGGCCTCGCCCTCGCTCAGCCAATTGGGCTTGGACGGCGGCAGGCCGGCGTCGATGAGGCTTGTGGTCACGCGCGAAAGGAGCGCGTCATCCAGGCGTGGACCGTTGGCGCCGGCGATTAGGGTGAGGATCAGGGGCATCTCAGGCGGTCCGGTGTGACAAAGAGGAGAACAAACTGGTAAGGCTTCGGCACCACTACTAACTCATTGCACATGCAACAGCCCGTTGTCTTATTGACCGGACCGACGGCCAGCGGCAAGTCCGCACTGGCGTTGGAATTGGCGCGGCGCCTGGAGGGATCCGGCGGCGCGACGATTATCAATGCCGACAGCATGCAGGTCTATCGCAAGCTGCGGATCATGACGGCCCGACCGTCTGTTGCCGACGAAGCGGCGGTACCGCATCGCCTTTACGGGATCTTACCCGCGGTCCAGGTGTGGTCGGCGGCAGCGTTTTGTGGGCAGGCCCACGAGGCGATTGCCGAGGCTCGGGCCCAAGGCCGCCTTGCCCTGGTTGTTGGGGGCACCGGACTCTATCTCCGTGCGCTACTGGAGGGCCTCGCGCCCATTCCAACCGTTTCCGTAGCGGTGCGCGAAGAAGCCCGGGCCTTGATGGACCGCCTGGGCGCGGTGGCGTTTCATCGGCGGCTCTCTGAAAAGGACCCGGCGTCGGCTGCCAATATCGGCACCACCGACCGTCAAAGGCTCACCCGGGCGTGGGAGGTGCTTTCCGAGACGGGACGCTCCTTGGCCGACTGGCAACGCGACCCACCCGAGGGCGGTTTGGAGGGGCCCGTGGTTTGCGGGGTTGTCGAGGTGCCCCGGCCCGACCTCTACGCCCGCATCGACAGCCGTTTTGTGGCGATGGTCGACGGTGGCGGCTTGGAGGAGGTCGAGGCGTTCTTGGCAACCCAACCGCCGCTGGGCGCGCCCGCCCGGCGGGCCGTCGGGGTGCGGGAAATGGCTGATTTCCTATCTGGCAGGATCGAGAAGTCCGAGGCCATCACCCAGGGACAGCAGGCCACGCGCCGACTGGCCAAGCGACAGTTAACCTGGTACCGCAATCAAATTGCGAACTGGAGCCGTGTTGAGCAAGATTCGGAAACATCTGTTAACGAATTCTTTGCAAAAATTCGCGCATAATTGTTGACGGTCCTCGGTGGAGGGGCTAGGTTCCCGCGAATTGTAAGGATTCCGGGGCTTCTGGGGCCTCCGATCATGAAATGTGAACCGCCTTGGTCCCCTTGACCACCGTTGGTCAGGGCGCGGGGCGGTTTCGCTATTCGGGGTTCCGGTCCGGTGAATGGGTAGATGCGATGTCTGAGGATCAAATGAACGGCGCGGAAATAATCATCCGCTCCCTGGTAGATCAGGGGGTCGAGGTTATTTTCGGATACCCCGGTGGCGCGGTGCTGCCGATTTACGATGCAATTTTCGGTCAGAACAAACTGCGCCATATCCTTGTACGGCACGAACAAGGAGCCGTGCACGCGGCCGAGGGCTACGCGCGATCGACCGGCAAGGTCGGCGCTGTATTGGTCACGTCGGGTCCTGGCGCGACAAACGCCGTGACCGGCTTAACCGACGCCCTCATGGACAGCATTCCCATCGTGTGCATCACGGGGCAAGTCGCCACCCATTTGATCGGCAACGATGCCTTTCAGGAGGCCGACACCACCGGAATCACGCGCCCCTGTACCAAGCATAATTACCTGGTCAAGAGCGCCGACGATGTCGCGCGCGTTGTCCATGAAGCGTTTTATGTCGCGCGAAGCGGTCGCCCAGGACCGGTCGTTATCGACATGCCGAAAGATGTGCAGCTCGCGAAAGGCGACTATGTCGGGCCGGAGACGGTTGCCCACCGGACCTATCAGCCGCGGATTCAGGGCGAGCCCTCGGCGATCGAGCGTGCCGTCAAGCTGATCGCCGGTGCGAAAAGGCCGATCTTCTATACCGGCGGTGGCGTCATCAATGCAGGGCCTGAGGCATCGGCGCGGCTGATCGAATTCGCCCGCATGACCGGCGTGCCGGTAACCAACACGCTCATGGGCTTAGGGGCCTTTCCGGGCTCGGATCCGCAGTTCGTCGGCATGCTCGGTATGCATGGCACCTACGAGGCCAACAAGGCGATGCACGACTGCGACGTCATGGTGTGTCTGGGCGCGCGCTTCGACGATCGCATCACCGGACGCCTTGATGCGTTCAGCCCGAACTCGCAAAAGATCCACGTCGATATCGATCCCAGCTCGATCAACAAGAACGTTTCGGTCGATGTCCCGATCATCGGCGATGTCGGCGCCGTTCTCGGCGACATGATCGAGATTTGGAAACGAGACGGGCTGAAGACCGACTCGCAGGCGCTCAAGGCCTGGTGGGGAACGATCGACGAGTGGCGTTCGATCAAGTGTTTGTCCTACGACCAGGATGAAACCACGATCAAACCGCAATATGCGATCGAGCGGCTCTACGACCTGACCAAGGATCGCGAAACGTTCATCACGACCGAGGTGGGCCAACATCAGATGTGGGCCGCCCAGTTCTACAAGTTCGAGACGCCGAACCATTGGATGACGTCTGGTGGGCTCGGCACGATGGGTTACGGGATGCCGGCGGCGATTGGCGTTCAACTCGCCCACCCCGACGCGCTGGTCGTCGATATCGCGGGCGAGGCATCGATCTTGATGTGTATTCAAGAGTTGTCGACAGCGGCGCAGTACAATCTGCCGATCAAGGTCTTTGTGCTCAATAACGAGTACATGGGCATGGTCCGCCAGTGGCAGGAATTGCTGCACGGGGGCCGCTATTCTGAGAGCTATTCCGAGGCGCTGCCCGATTTCGTCAAGCTTGCAGAGGCGTTTGGGGTCAAGGGCTTGCGGGCCGAGCGTCCGGATCAAGTCGATGGGCTGATTGAAGAAATGGTGAACACCGATGGTCCGGTGCTGGCCGACGTTCGTGTCGACAAGGTCGAGAACTGCTTCCCGATGATTCCTTCCGGTTCGGCCCATGACGACATGATCCTGGGTCCGGTCGATCGCGCGAAGCGCGAAGTGACCGACGCCGGTAAGGCTCTGGTCTAGCCCGAAACATGACGGACGTAGAAAAATGTTCGCGTCGGCACACGATTGCGGCGCTCGTCGACAACGAATCTGGCGTTTTGGCCCGCGTCATCGGGTTGTTCTCCGGCCGCGGCTACAACATCGAAAGCCTGACCGTCGCCGAGACCAATCCGAGTGAGAAGGTCTCGCGCATCACCATCGTGACGTCCGGGACGCCGATGGTGATCGAGCAAATCAAGGCCCAATTGGGCCGACTCGTCCCGGTCCACAAGGTCGGTGACCTGACCATTGAAGGGCCGCATGTCGAACGCGAACTCGCGCTTATCAAGGTGGCGGGTACCGGCGAGCCGCGCGTCGAGAGTTTGCGTATTGCTGATATTTTTCGCGCCCGCGTGGTCGACAGCACGAACGATTCATTCGTATTTGAACTCACTGGCGCAAGCTCAAAGCTCGACGCCTTTGTTGACTTGATGAAGCCTCTCGGATTGGTCGATGTCTCGCGAACCGGCATCGTTGCGATCAGCCGAGGCGCCGAGTCGCTTTAGAACAGTAACGCCAAGGGGATAGCCATGCGTGTGTATTACGACCGCGATGCGGATGTGAATTTGATCAAGTCGAAGAAGGTCGTGATCGTTGGCTACGGCAGTCAGGGCCATGCCCATGCGATCAACCTGCGCGAATCAGGCGCCAAAGAGGTTGCCGTTGCGCTGCGCCCCGACTCAACCAGCCGCGCCAAAGCCGAAGCCGAAGGCATCCCCGTTATGGACGTGACGGACGCGGCGAAATGGGCCGATGTCGTCATGATGCTGACGCCGGATGAACTGCAGCGGCACATCTATCGCGACCACCTCCATGAGAACATGAAGGAAAACGCCGCGCTCGCCTTTGCCCATGGGCTCAACGTTCACTTCAAACTGATTGAACCGCGCAGCGATTTGGACGTCTTCATGGTCGCGCCCAAAGGGCCGGGCCATACCGTGCGCTCCGAATACGTGCGTGGCGGCGGCGTACCCTGCCTCATCGCCGTGGCGCAGGACGCGACCGGAAACGCCCAGGACATTGGCTTGTCGTACGCCTCCGGGATCGGCGGCGGCCGTGCCGGCATTATCGAAACCACCTTCCGTGAAGAGTGCGAAACCGATCTGTTCGGCGAGCAGGTTGTCCTATGTGGCGGTCTGACCAGCCTTATTCAGGCGGGCTACGAAACGCTTGTGGAAGCGGGCTATGCGCCCGAGATGGCGTATTTTGAATGCCTGCACGAGGTTAAATTGATCGTCGATCTGATCTACGAAGGCGGCATTGCCAATATGCGGTACTCGATTTCCAATACGGCTGAGTATGGCGACTACACCCGCGGCCCCCGCATCATCACGAGCAAGACAAAGGCCGAGATGAAGCGGGTCCTCACCGAGATCCAAACCGGTCAGTTCACCCGCGATTGGATGCTCGAGAACGAAGTCGGGCAGACCAGCTTCAAGACCGTTCGGGCGCGCGAAGCCCAGCATCCCATCGAGGAAGTCGGCGAGCGACTGCGCGCGATGATGCCTTGGATTGCCCAGAACAAACTGGTCGATAAAGAAAAGAACTAAACACAAGCCCATCACTGGGCTGTGACAGGGCCGGCCTCGCGCCGGCCCTTTTTTTGTCCTCTAATACCCCTCTGGGGTGCTGGGATTTTCCGGTGAGGCAAGAACGATCAGAAACGGACGCCGCGCGCCATCGCGTGATGCGGTAGATGCAACGACTCGTCATTACGGTCGCCGTTCTTGCACTGGTGGCATTCCTCACCATGCGTTTTGTCTTGCCGCTGCTGCCGTCGTTGCGCGAGATGGACCTTTCCACCGAAGCTTTCGCGGAGTTCATGAGGGAAGCCGGCGGCTGGGGAGTCGCCGGATCGATCGGGCTCATGGTCGTACATTCCCTTATTCCGTTCCCAGCGGAGTTCGTGGCCTTTGCAAATGGGCTGGTCTATGGCCCGATATGGGGCGCCGTCATCACCTGGATTGGCGCGATGCTCGGGGCCTTCGTGGCCTTTGGCCTCGCGCGGTGGCTGGGGCGACCGTTCGTCGAAACGCTGGTGCCCGACCGCCACCGGGCCCGTCTTGACCGATGGGCGGCACGAAGTGGCTGGCAGGCCGTGTTCGTCAGCCGCTTTCTCCCGGTGATCTCTTTCAACCTAGTGAACTATGCCGCAGGCCTGACCACGGTCAGTCTCTTCGCTTTCACCCTGGCGACCGGTTTAGGGATCTTGCCGGTGACCATTGTCATGGTCATGCTTGGCCACAATATGCACACCGCCTCGTGGGAAACTTGGGGCGTCCTTGCCCTCGGCGGACTTGTCGTGTGGGCCGAACTGCATTGGGCCAGCCGCCGGCATCGCCGCGAACGGAAGGAGAAAGAAAAGACATGACCAAGGCCGAAGCTCAGGACGTATTGGATTTTTGGTTTAGCGACCGTGACGATGCCGGTGAGGCCGTGTTTCGTCGTGCGTGGTTCGACAAGGATGATGCCTTCGACGCCACGATCCGCGATCGGTTCGGCGCGACCTAAGGCAAGGCGGCCGCCCGCCAGCTCGAGGATTCGCGTGACCAACCCCACGCGGCGCTCGCGCTGGTCCTCACGCTGGATCAGTTCTCGCGCAACATGTTTCGAGACGACCCGAAAATGTACGCCGCGGATGGTTACGCCGTGGAGGTCGCCAAAGGCGCGCTCGCGAAGGGATTCGATAAGGAATTCGGCGTTGTTGAAGGCTGGTTCTTCTATATGCCGCTCATGCATAGCGAGCAGGTTGCCGATCAGGAGGCCTGCGTCGTGCTCTTCGAACGATTGCCGCAGGATGAAGCGGTGCAGCGCGGGCTGGAGTCCGCCAAGCAACATCGTGACATCGTGGTGCGCTTCGGGCGCTTTCCGCACCGCAACAAAATCCTCGGCCGACCCTCGACCCCGGAACAGGAGGCCTTCCTGATGGAGCCCAATTCCTCGTTCTAACGGGGCCAGTTTCGCGAAAAGTGTTGCGAACAGGTCACAAAAAGGCTTAAAACCAACAATTGTCAGCTTTCGCGAGTACTCTTACGTAGGTTTTGCGAGTATTCACTATAAGGCACTACGGTAACGCACTGATTCATTACAAAGAATCTAATGACTAGAATGTCTAAAATAAATGATGTTCGCCGGTCCGCCCGGATGGGTTGTGCGTTCGCGTATAGCTGCGACCTCGTCCTTCGACTTACGCGCCCCTGAGCGGGATCGTATGTGGATACGGGCTCGTTCAGGGGTGTTGAACTAGTCCGCTAATCCCAGAATCCGAAGGAACGAGACCATGAACACAATTCCCGAATCTGACCGAGTTATCATCTTCGACACGACGTTACGCGACGGCGAGCAATCACCGGGCGCGTCGATGAACCTCGAAGAAAAGCTGCGCATCGCTGAGGCCCTTGAGTCGATGGGGATCGACGTCATTGAAGCTGGGTTCCCGATTGCGTCCAACGGTGACTTCGAAGCCGTCAACGAGGTCGCCAAGGTCATCAAAGAATCGACCGTCTGCGGTTTGGCCCGTGCCGGCATCAAAGACATCGACCGTGCCGCCGAAGCCCTGCGTCCGGCAGAACGCAAACGCATTCATACCTTCATCGCGACCAGCCCGTTGCACATGAAGTTCAAGTTGCAGATGTCGGCCGAAGATGTGCATCAGGCCGTTCAGGATTCTGTTGCCCGCGCTCGCGGCCATGTTGAGGACGTCGAGTGGTCTTGCGAAGACGGGACTCGGTCAGAGCGCGATTTTCTGTGTCGGGTGATCGAAACCGCGATCGATGCGGGTGCCTCGACGATCAATATCCCTGACACCGTCGGCTACACCATTCCGTCGGAATACACCTCGCTCATCGAGGAAATCCGCAACCGCGTGCCCAATATCGACAAGGCCCGTATATCGGTCCATTGCCACAATGACTTGGGGTTGGCCGTAGCGAACTCATTGGCCGGTGTGGCTGCCGGTGCCCGGCAGGTCGAATGCACTATCAACGGGTTGGGCGAGCGGGCCGGCAATGCGGCGCTTGAGGAAATCGTCATGGCGTTGCGAACGCGCGCCGATGTCATGCCCTACGGCACCAGCGTCCGGACCGAGAACATCACCAAAGCATCGCGGTTGGTCTCGACGATCACCGGCTTTGCCGTGCAGCCGAACAAGGCGATCGTCGGTGCCAATGCATTCGCGCATGAATCGGGCATTCATCAGGATGGCATGCTCAAGAATGCGGAAACATACGAGATCATGACGCCGGAATCGGTCGGCCTTACACAATCGAATTTGGTGTTGGGGAAACATTCCGGTCGCCATGCGTTCCGCAAGAAACTGAGCGAGCTCGGTTTCGACCTGGGCGACAACGCCGTGCAGGATGTTTTCGTTCGCTTCAAGGATTTGGCGGACAAGAAGAAGGAAGTCTATGACGAAGACATCATCGCGTTGGTCGATGATGAGGTTCGCGTCAACGATCGGATTCGCTTCCTGACACTTCAAGTCGTGGCCGGGTCGAAGGGGCCGCAAACGGCGGACCTGGAACTCGAAATCGATGGTGAGGTGAAAGCCACCCACGCGTCGGGCGACGGACCCGTAGACGCGACCTTTAACGCCATAAAGGCGCTGTTCCCACACGGTGCGAACCTGCAGCTCTACCAAGTTCATGCCGTGACCGAAGGCACCGACGCGCAGGCCGAGGTAACGGTTCGGCTCGACGAGGATGGCAAGACCGTCAACGGGCAGGGGGCCGACACCGATACGTTGGTGGCGAGCGCCCGCGCCTATGTGAATGCGCTCAACAAGTTGTTGGTGAAGCGCGAAAAAACCGCCCCTGCAGCGATGTCAGCCTGACATGGCCGCAGCTTTTCATTGACCGCCGGGGAACGAGGCTTGGCACATGTTTTCTAATCTGTTCGGGATAATGTCGGCCGATATGGCCATCGATCTTGGGACCGCCAACACCCTGGTCTACGTCAAGGGCCGTGGCATCGTCCTGAACGAACCATCCGTCGTGGCAATCATTAACCAACGCGGCAAGAAGCAAGTTCTTGCCGTGGGTGATGAGGCCAAAATGATGCTCGGGCGGACACCGGGCAACATAGAGGCCATTCGTCCATTGCGTGATGGGGTGATCGCCGACTTCGAAATCGCCGAGGAAATGATCAAGCACTTCATTAGCAAGGTGCATAACCGGCGTAGCTTTGCCAGTCCCCAGGTGATCATCGCCGTCCCGTCAGGTTCGACGGCGGTGGAGCGCCGCGCCATTCAAGAATCGGCCGAGAGTGCCGGCGCCCGGCGCGTTTACCTGATCGAAGAACCGATGGCCGCGGCCATTGGCGCGGGCCTCCCGGTGACCGAGCCCACCGGTTCGATGGTGGTCGACATCGGCGGTGGTACCACCGAGGTGGCGGTTCTTTCGCTTGGCGGCATCGTCTATGCCCGCTCCGTCCGCGTTGGTGGCGATAAGATGGACGAAGCGATCATCGCCTACATTCGCCGCAACCATAATCTTCTGGTTGGTGAATCCAGCGCCGAGCGCATCAAGCAGCAAATCGGCACGGCGTGTCCGCCGGAAGACGGCAACGGCGATTCGATGCAGATCAAAGGTCGTGATCTGATGAACGGCGTACCGAAAGAACTCATCATCAATCAGCGGCAAATCGCTGAAAGCCTTGCAGAGCCCGTCGGCGCCATCATCGAAGCCGTCAAGGTGGCGCTCGAACACACCGCGCCGGAGTTGGCTGCCGACATCGTCGACAAAGGTATCGTGCTAACAGGCGGCGGCGCCTTGCTTGGTAATTTGGATATGGTTTTGCGCAATGCCACCGGTTTGCCGGTTTCCATCGCGGACGAACCATTGAGTTGCGTGGCGCTCGGCACCGGTCGGGCGTTAGAAGAACTTAAATCGCTAAAAGGCGTGTTGTACCAGCAGTACTAAGGGTCGTTCGCGGTGCGTGGGGGAGGCGCGCCATCGGACATTTCGGGGGTTTTTGAGCGTTGAGAACGCCACAAGGAAACGTCCTTAGAGTCGCGGTTCCCATCCGGAATCTGCTGCAGCGCTTTGCTTTCGTTCTACTGATCGGTTCTGCCTTCGCGCTCATGTTGTTGGGGCGTTTCGACAACGCTGCGGTGGAACGCGCCCGGCTCGGCATTGTTGATGCCTTTGCACCCATCATGGATGTTGTGTCGCGCCCGGTAAGCGCCGTCAATGCCTTGGTTCGGGACTTCCGCGAGGTTGTTGACCTGCGCTCGGAGGTTGCACGCCTTACCGAAGAAAACGACCGCCTCTTGCAATGGCAAACCGTGGCTCGCCGCCTTGAGGCAGAGAATGCGTCGTTTCGCGCGTTGCTGAGTGCAAAGACCGAGACGTCGTCCTTTCTGATCGCGGCGCGAGTCGTGGCTGATGCCGGCGGGCCGTTCGTCCGCACTGTCTTGTTGAACGCGGGTCGTCGTGACGGCGTTGCGAAGGGACAGGCCGTGGTGAATGCCAACGGGATGGTCGGTCGCATCGCCGAAGTTGGTGAACGCGCCGCGCGTGTTCTCCTACTCAGTGATTTGAACTCGCGGGTGCCGGTCGTCAACGAACGTTCCGGCCAGCGCGGCGTTCTTGCTGGCGACAACTCCGAGTGGCCCCAGCTTATTTTTTTGCCGAACCAAGCTCAGGTTCAGCCGGGTGACCGAATCGTAACCTCCGGCCATGGTGGTTTGTTGCCGCCGGGCTTGCCGATCGGTGTGGTCGCCTCGACGGGCGACGGCGCGGTCAGAGTCCAGCCACTGGTCGATTGGCATCGTCTTGAGTTCGTTCGGGTCGTGCAATACGACCTGCAAAAACTGGATGGTGCCGCCGATGGTGAGCGCTGAGATGTCCGATACCGTTGGCGCTCGGCTTTCGCAGGTCGCGCGTAACGGAACCCCTGGTCTCCTGGCGCTCATTCTGGTCCTGTTTAGTCTGGCTCCCTTCAATTTTCCGGGAAGTGCTCAACTGGTGCCGCCCCTTGCACTCATGGCTGTTTTTCACTGGGGAATCTATCGCCCCGACCTTTTGCCGGGCCCCTTGGCTTTTATTCTTGGCCTCCTTCAGGACGTTCTGAGTGGTGGGCCGCTCGGGATGTGGGCGGCGGTTTTCCTGGTGGTCTTGGTCGTGACGGCGTCCCAGCGCCGCTTCTTTTTGGGCAAAATGTTCGTTGTTGAATGGCTTGGCTTTGCGTTGGTCGTGCCGGTTGTTTTTTTGGCGAATTGGACCATCGGCTCCATCTACATCGGGGCGATCGTTGATCCTGGTGCGCTGCTGGTTCAGGGGCTGCTCGCCATCGCCTTCTATCCCGGCCTAAGCTGGCTCATGAGTATCGTGCGGCGCATGGTAGGCCGAATCTGATGAAGCGTGACGGCGATAGGCAGCGTACCTTCAGCCGCCGCGCGCTGATCCTCGGTGGTGCCCAAGCCTTCTTGATAACCGGCCTCGCGGCGCGGATGTACTACTTGCAGATCGTCGAGTCCGAGCAATACAAACTGCTCGCCGATGAAAACCGGATCAACATGCGGTTGCTCTCGCCCCCGCGCGGTCGCGTTCTCGATCGACGGGGCGTCGAACTTGCCAATAATCAACAGAACTACCGGGTGGTCTTGGTCGCCGAGCAGACCGAAGATGTCGCGAAGACACTGGATGCACTAGCTCAAATCATCCCGATCGACTCATACGAACGGGCCAAGGTCTTGCGCGAAGTGAACCGGCGGCGCTCGTTCGTGCCTGTCACGGTGGCGGAAAACCTGACATGGGAAGAATTCGCGCGGGTCAACGTCTTTGCCCCCGACCTTGCCGGGATTCAACCGGACATTGGCGAGTCACGGGCCTATCCGTTCGGCGAGACCCTGGCCCATGTCATCGGTTATGTCGGCGCGGTCAGTGAAAAGGACCTGACAGGCGATCCGCTGTTGGAGTTGCCGGGTTTCCGGGTCGGCAAGAGCGGCGTTGAGCGAACCCGCGAAGATCTGTTGCGTGGCAAAGCCGGAGTGAGCCGGGTCGAAGTCAATGCCTATGGTCGGGTCATTCGTGAACTGAACCGTCGCGAGGGTCAGCCGGGCGGCGAAGTACGGTTGTCCCTTGATGCCGAACTGCAGTCCCACACGATGGCGTTGCTAGCCGAAGAAAGTGCCGCGGCAGTTGTCATGGATGTTCACTCCGGCGACATCCTGGCCTTGGCCTCCACGCCTGCGTTTGACCCGCAAGGGTTCAATATCGGGCTCACGCAGCAGGCCTGGGCCGACCTGACCAGCGATCCGCGCAATCCGCTTCTCAACAAGGCGATCGCCGGCCAATACCCACCCGGCTCGACCTTCAAGATGATTGTAGCCATGGCGGCGCTCGATGCGGGGGTCGTCTCGCCCGAGCAGAAGGTGTTTTGTAGCGGCCATGTGGAACTCGGAAACCAGAGGTTTCATTGCTGGAAGCGCACCGGGCACGGCAATGTGTCCCTGGTCGATGCAATCGAACAATCGTGCGACGTCTATTTCTATGACATCGCCAAACGCGTGGGCATCGACCGTATCGCCGAGACCGCCCGTCAGTTCGGCCTCGGTACCGCGACCGGAATCGAAATTCCCGCCGAGGCCCAAGGCCTGATACCGACCCGGGCATGGAAACTGGCCCGGATCGGCGAATCCTGGCAGCAGGGCGAGACTCTTGTGGCCGGGATTGGACAAGGATTTGTGCTGACCACCCCGATCCAACTCGCGGTCATGGCTGCACGGATTGCGAACGGCGGGTTTGCCGTCACACCACGTCTGATCCTCGACGAAGAGGATGATCCCGGTGTGCCTGCGGCCGAACCCGAGCGGCTCGCCGTTGGACGCGAGGGGCTGGAACTTGTCGCCGAAGGGATGCGCCGGGTTTCAAATGCGCCGACCGGTACCGCGTTTGGCGCCCGCATCACAGACCGGGAGATGGCGCTGGCTGGGAAGACCGGGACATCACAGGTGCGTCGTATTAGCCGTGCCGAACGGGACATCCGCGTTCTGCGCAACGAAGAATTGCCCTGGGAAGAGCGCGACCACGCATTGTTTGTGGCCTTCGCGCCGATTGACGCGCCGCGTTATGCCCTCTCGGTGGTTGTCGAGCACGGCGGGTCGGGCTCACGGGCGGCTGCGCCGCTCGCACGCGACATCATGACGAAGGTGCAAGAGATCGAACGCGCGTTGCGGAAGCCTGTCGCTGGCGGCAACCCGGTGCAGAACAGAGAGAGCGGCTAGCGCCATGGCCCTGGTCGATGATCGCCGCCACGAAATGACCTTCTTCCAGAAGGTCAGGAATACCAATTGGTTCCTGATCATTCTGGTTTGCCTTACGGCTGGATTTGGCCTAGCGATGCTCTATTCGGTTGCGGGCGGGAAAATGGATCCTTGGGCGTCTCGGCAGTCAATGCGTTTCGCCGTCGGCATGTCGTTGATGCTGTTTGTCGCGTTCGTCGATATTCGAATTTGGCTGCGCCTAGCCTACCCGCTCTATGCGGTCGGCCTCGTCCTCCTTTTGATCGTGGAGTTGATGGGTGAAGTGGGGATGGGTGCGCAACGCTGGTTGGATTTGGGCTTCTTCAATCTGCAGCCGTCGGAGGTCATGAAGATCGCATTGGTCTTGGCGCTGGCGCGCTATTTCCATGGGCTGACCGGCGAAGACGTGCAGCGCTTTCGCTGGCTCATCGTACCCATTTTGATGGTGATTGCGCCGGCCGGCTTGGTGTTGGTTGAACCCGACCTCGGCACGGCGGTTCTCCTCATTATGGGGGCGGGCGCGTTGTTCTTTGCCGCCGGCGTGCTTTGGTGGAAGTTCGCCTTGGTTTTTGTTGCCGTGCTGGGCTCCATCCCGTTTGCCTGGGACCGACTTCACCTCTATCAGCGCGAACGAATCCTGACCCTGTTCAATCCCGAGCGCGACCCGCTCGGCGCCGGCTATCAGATCATGCAGTCCAAGATCGCGTTGGGGTCGGGTGGTTTGTGGGGTAAAGGCTTCTTGCTGGGTACGCAGAGCCATCTCAATTTCTTGCCGGAAAAGCACTCGGACTTCATCTTCACGACGTTGGGTGAGGAGTTCGGTCTGGTCGGCGGACTAATTCTGCTTGGCCTCTATACCACGATCATGATCTACGGCTTTGCCGTTGCGTTTCATGCCCGCAGCCAGTTCGGTCGGTTGCTCGCGGTGGGCATCACCAGCACGTTCTTTCTTTATATCTTCATCAACATCGCGATGGTGATGGGGCTTATTCCCGTTGTTGGCGTGCCGTTGCCGCTCATTTCCTGGGGTGGCAGCGCGATGGTGTCGATCTTGATTGGCTTTGGGCTGCTGTTGAGTGTTTACATCCACCGCGACATTCCGATCCCACGACGACCGGGGCTCGACCCGACCTAATCTGCGGCGGGGGATTCGGCTTCTTCGAGTTCCGCCTGTAGACGCAACCAAGCACCTTCTTCTGTCGCGATGTCGTCTTTTATCGTCGCGAGCTGTTTGTTGATCTCAACGACGCGCTCTGGCGCCTCCTGGTAGATTTCCGGCTGACTGAGTTCGCCCTCTAGGGTGCCCTGTTCAGCCTGAAGGTCGGCCACGCGCTTCTCCGCGGCGCGGATCTTTTTGCGCAACGGGGCGATAAGGCGGCGTTCTTCCGCGCGATGTCGCCGACGCGCCTGCTTGTCGGAACTCGGCTTGGTCGCGTCATCGGTACGTCCGTTGCCCTGACCCAGGACCCGGTCGCGATAATCGCCGATGTCGCCGTCAAAAGTTTGAATTCGGCCGTCCTCCACCAACCACAATCGATCGGCAGTGGTTTCGATCAGGTGGGGGTCGTGGCTCACCACGATTACGGCGCACGGATAGTCGTTCAGCGCTTCGACCAATAATTCGCGCGCAACGACATCCAGATGGTTGGTCGGTTCGTCGAGAAGAAGGAGGTGCGGGCGATCGGAGGACATCAACGACAGCAACAGTCGCGCCTTTTCGCCGCCCGACAGCGACGCCACGGGAGTTTGGCTCTTCTCTTGGCTGAATCCGAACCCGCCCAGCAGGGTGCGAATCTGTTGCGGCGTATCCTTCGGGCGGCGGCGCGCCAGCTCGAGAATGGGCGTCGCCGTCATATCCAACTCATCGACCTGGTGCTGTGCGAAGTACCCCACGCGTAGTTTCTTGGGGCGCGTCTGGGTGCCGCTCAGCGGTGCCAAGCGTCCAGCGAGGAAGCGAATGAAGGTCGATTTGCCGTTGCCGTTCGCGCCCAGCAACGCGATACGATCATCCGGATCGAGGCGAAGATTCAGATCCTTGAGCACTGTATTGTCGCCATAGCCCAGCGCGACGTCGTCGCAGGAAAATAGGGGTGGCGCCAATTCGTCGGGTGCGGGAAAGGTGATCGGCGTGCGTTCTTCGCCAGGCAGGTCGGCCACCGATTGCATCCGTGCCAGCATCTTAAGGCGCGATTGGGCTTGGCGGGCTTTGGTGGCCTTGTAGCGAAACCGGTCGACGAATTGTTGGATCCGGGCTTGCTCGGCCATCTGGCGCGTTCGCGCCTTGGCATCTTGAGCGGCCCGTTCACGGCGCGCATTTTCGAATTGGTCGTACGTGCCGGCGTACAGCGTGAGTTTGCCGTGATCGAGGTGGAGGATCTCCGTAACCGCGCGGTTCAGGAGATTGCGGTCATGGCTGACGATGAGCACCGTGCCGCGATAGGCCCGCAAATAGTCTTCCAGCCACAGTGTCGCTTCGAGATCGAGATGGTTGGTCGGCTCATCGAGCAGCAAGATGTCGGGTTGGGAAAACAGCAACGCGGCCAAGGCAACGCGCATCCGCCAGCCGCCGGAATACTCTGCGCATGGCCGTTGTTGTGCCGCATGATCGAAGCCGAGCCCTGCCAGGATGCGCGCCGCGCGGGCCTCCGCGGCATAGCCGTCGATTTGCGCCAGGCGGGTGTAGACATGGCCGATCTTGTCGGGATCGGTTTCCACCTCGGCGGCCTGGCGCAAGCGAGCGAGTTCTTCGTCCGCCGCAAGAACCGTTTCGATCAAGCTTTCGGGGCCGCCGGGCGCTTCTTGCTGGGTGATCCCAAGCCGAGCCTGGGCGGGAAGGCGAATGACGCCTTGGTCGGATTCGATCTCAGCGGTTATGAGGCGTAGCAGGGTCGTCTTGCCCGCCCCATTGCGACCCACCAAACCGACCCGGTGGCCCGAATCGATGGTCGCGGTCGCGCCTTCCAAAATGGGGCGACCGGCAATCCGGTAGGTCAGGTTGTCGATATGAATCAAATCGGCGGCCTTCGGTGTCTTGGATGCCCGGGGTGTATCGCGCCTCAACCCCGGCGGCAAGCCGGTTATGCCGATCGCGTCGCGTCGTCGTCGCCCCGTGGCCTGGTGCCGCTTAGCGCAAAAGGACGACGGGGACTTTGCAAGAGCGCAGCATTTCAGACGTCGTCGAGCCAATGATCATGCTACGGATTCGCGAGTGGCCGTAAGCGCCCATAATCAATAGGTCGATCGCCTGGGTGTCGACGGCGGCAGCGATCACGGTACCGACTTGGCCGGGAGTCAACGATGTATCGACAGTCATACCGGCGCTTTCGAGCGCTGCGGCGGCGTTGCCGAGCGCTTTTCTGTTCTTCTCGGTGTCAGGGCCGGCCATTAGGACATGGCCTTCAAGGTCGGAAAACAACGGGCTGCTCGCGACGTAGTCGAGCGCTCTGAGGCTGCTGGGGCCGCCGTCGAAGGCAATCAAGAATCGCTTTACTGGCCGAAAGGCACGGGCGGCAACGAACAGCGGCTTTGGCCAGGTGCGCGCGATGCGTTCGAGGTTGGACCCGAGATGAAGCTTGGCGAAGTCGGCCGCCTCGCCACGTTTGCCGATGACGATCATGTCGGCATCGTGTTCGGCGATTTCTTCCAAAAGATCGCCGAGACGTAGACGAGTTGTTGCGGTTATGCCTGCTTCGGCGACGTGGGCCTGGGCGTCTTCGAGAATGGCGCGGCCGTGGCGCTGGGCAAGCTTGGCAGCTTGTTCATCGTGAGTGGCGAGTTCTTCCAACAAGGCGGACCGTGCGCCAAGCGAGATGCTGCCACTGAGATTGGTCGGTCCTGCCGGGTGGCGACGGCCAAGGACATGCATGAGCTCGAGCTCTGCGCCGGTCCGGCCCGCAATCCATGCGGCGTTGTCGCACACGCTGTGCGAATAGAGCGAGCCGTCCACGAGGGCTACGATCGTAGGCATGGAGTCCCTCCCTGCTAGTGACCCATAAGGCGCTCCAGGGCGCCGGGTTTGTCGTGAATGGCAAGGCGATCCACGATCGTCTCGCTCGCTTGGTTGATGCCGACAATATCGACGGTCGCGCCCTCACGACGGAACTTGAGGACCACGGTGTCGAGTGCCGCAACGCTTGAGATGTCCCAGATATGAGCATGGGTGACGTCGAGTGTGACGTGTTCCAATGCCTCGCGGAAGTCAAAGGCCGCACTGAACGCATCGGCGGAGGCGAAGAATATCTGGCCTTCGATCAGGTAGGTGCGTGCCTTGCCGTCCGGTGACAGGGTCGAGGAAACGCGGAATATCTGTGCGATCTTCCAAGAGAAGAAAATGCCTGACAGCAGCACGCCGGTGAGGACGCCCAGCGCGAGGTTATGGGTGATAACCACGACCGCGACCGTTGCCAGCATGACGATCGACGAGCTGCGCGGGTGGGTGCGCAGGTTCTTGACCGATGACCAGCTGAACGTACCGATCGAAACCATGATCATGATGGCGACGAGCGCCGCCATCGGGATTTGCGCCACCCAATCGCCCAGAACGACCAACATGAAGAGCAAAAAGACGCCGGCGGAAAACGTCGATAGGCGACCACGGCCACCGGACTTCACGTTAATCATGGACTGACCGATCATCGCACAACCCGCCATCCCGCCGATGAAGCCCGTGGCGGTGTTGGCGATGCCTTGGCCGATGCATTCTTGGTTCTTATTGCTTGGTGTATCGGTGAGCTCGTCGACGATCGATGCGGTCATTAGCGATTCGAGCAACCCGACTGCCGCGACCCCAGCCGAGTAGGGGAGGATGATCATCAGGGTTTCCCAGGTGAGTGGGATTTGAGGGATCAGGAAAATCGGCAACGTCGAGGGTAGATCGCCTAGGTCGGAAACGGTGCGCACATCCAGGCTAAAGATCAGGGCAACGCTGGTGAGGACAAGGATCGCGACCAGCGGAGAAGGGATCGCGCGGGTCAGCCTCGGAAACAGATAGATGATCGCCAAACCCACGGCGACCATCACATAGGTCAACCAGGGCACGCCCACGAGTTCCGGCAATTGCGCGAGGAAGATGAGAATCGCTAACGCGTTCACGAAGCCGGTCATGACCGAGCGCGAAACGAAGCGCATCAACGTGCCGAGCCGCAACAGCCCGGCCACGATCTGTAACAATCCGGCAAGGACCGTGGCCGCGAGCAAATACTGCAGGCCGTAATCCTTGACCAGCGTGATCATCAGGACGGCGGTCGCCGCGGTCGCCGCCGATATCATCCCAGCGCGGCCACCGGTGATGGCCACCAGCACCGCGATGGAGAAGGACGCATAGAGCCCGACCTTGGGATCAACACCGGCAATGACCGAAAAGGCGATGGCTTCGGGAATGAGGGCGAGGGCCACAACAAGGCCGGCGAGCACGTCACCTCGGATGTTGCCGAGCCACTGCACGCGGTACGCGGAAAAAGACGACAAAAAGAACTCCAGCATGCGGGCCGATCAAGCGATCGCGCCGCAAGGTCAGTAATTGTTCGGAAGGTCGAGAGGCGGCCGAGCCAAGTGGCTAGACCGGTGCCGGGGAGGCCCCGGCGATCAGGGCTGCGCACCATAGGGCGCCCTATGTTGCGATGCAACATAGGGCGTTCCGGTCCCGAATTTGGGCACTACTGGAGAACTAAACCGATGGCCTACCGAGGGCTCGCCCCAGCCCAACGCGACCGGTTTGTTTCTCCCAGGTTCCCAATTCGCCTTGACCCCCTATCCGCCAAACCCTAGAAAAACTGCCCTGGGGCGATTAGCTCAGTTGGTAGAGCAGGTGACTCTTAATCACCGGGTCCGGGGTTCGAGTCCCCGATCGCCCTCCAGATTCCTGTCCGTTGCGCCGCAAGTACCGGCGTGGCCGGCCATCCGCGCTCGGAACCCCGCTTGACCGACCCGACCGAACCCGAAACCGCCGAAAAGCACGATTTCATCCGTGAAATCGTGCGCCGTGACCTGGCCGATGGCGTCTACAAATCGGTGGTCACCCGTTTTCCGCCGGAGCCCAACGGTTACCTACATATCGGCCATGCCAAGTCGATCTGCCTGAACTTCCAGATTGCCGCCGAATTCGGGGGGCGCTGCCATCTGCGCTTCGACGACACCAACCCGACCAAAGAGGAAGAGGAATATATCGAGGCGATCCAGCGCGATGTGCGTTGGCTCGGGTTCGACTGGGGCGACCACCTTCACCTGACGTCGGATTATTTCGAGCAGCTCTTCGATTGGGCTATCCATTTGATCGAAGCCGGCAAGGCCTATGTTGACGATCTCAGCGCCGATGAAATCCGTACCTATCGCGGCACTTTGACCGAGCCGGGGCGCGACAGTCCCTACCGGGATCGACCAGTGGCCGAAAGCGTTGATTTGTTTCGGCGCATGCGCGCCGGTGAATTTGGCGATGGCGAGAAGGTTCTGCGGGCCAAGGTCGATATGGCCTCGGGCAACATCAACCTGCGCGATCCCGTGCTTTACCGCGTGATCCATGCCGCGCATCCGCGCACCGGGTCAACATGGTGCATCTACCCGACCTACGACTTTGCTCATGGTCAGTCCGATGCAATCGAGAGCATTACCCATTCGCTATGTACGCTCGAGTTCGAGGACCACCGACCGCTTTACGATTGGTTCCTCGATAACCTGCCAGTCACCGCGCGTCCGCGGCAGTACGAATTCGCCCGGCTCAACCTGTCCTACACGGTGCTGTCCAAGCGGCTCTTGATCCAATTGGTGCAAGAAGGCCATGTCGAGGGCTGGGACGATCCGCGCATGCCGACCATTGCAGGTTTGCGCCGTCGGGGCGTGCCGCCAGAAGCGATCCGACAATTTATCGCCAGCATCGGTGTCGCCAAGGCCAACAGCGTGGTCGATGTTGCGATGCTCAATCACGCCATCCGCGAGGTCCTCAACAAAAAGGCCTTGCGGCGGATGGCGGTGATGCGCCCGCTCAAGGTCGTGATCGAGAATTTCCCGGAAGACCAAACCGACATGCTGGAAGCGGTCAACAATCCGGAAGACGCCAGCGCGGGTGTTCGGGAGGTCCCATTTTCGCGTGAGATCTACGTCGAACGCGACGATTTCATGGAACACCCGCCGAAGAAGTTCTTTCGCCTATCGCCGGGCCGTGAGGTGCGTTTGCGGTATGCCTACTTCATCACCTGTACCGATGTGATCAAGAACGAGGCCGGGGAGGTGGTCGAGCTGCACTGCACCTACGATCCGGCGACCCGTGGCGGCAACGCACCGGACGGGCGCAAGGTCAAAGCCACGCTGCATTGGGTGTCGGTCGCCCATGCCAAACCGGTGGAGGCGCGGCTCTACGATCATCTGTTCTCCCGACCCGACCCCGGGGCGGATGGTCCCGTCCTAGAGGACATCAATCCGGATGCGCTAGAGGTCGTGCGCGACTGCCAGGCCGAACCAGCGGTGGCGGAAACGCCGGCGGATCAGCCTATCCAATTCGAACGATTGGGTTATTTCATGCCCGATCCCGACAGCACGACCGACTTGCCGGTTTTCAACCGAACTGTAGGTCTACGCGACGGCTGGGCGCGCGCCCAGGCTAAGGGGAAGGGCGCCGGCTAGCGTTGGCCGATGCGCGGCCGACCGGCCGTTGAGGGGCCCAACGAGCGTTCCAGCGTCTTGGTGCTGTCGGTTGCGAGATCGATGGCTTCTGTCAGCAGGCTCAAGATGCGGATGTTGTTGTTCAACACATGACGCGCTTCGGGCCGATAGTCATCCACGATTTTGGTTGCGCGTTTGATCAGGTCGCCCCGGGTCAGCGCCAAGATATCTTCGAGCTTGTAGCCGTCGGGTTTGTCTTCGGTTGCAAGGAAATGCGTCATATCGAGGTTCCCACAATCAAATCATCGAGGCGGGCGGTTCTAACCCGAGGGCTTGTTGACCGAAAGGCAACATCCCGCGGTCGTAGTTCACGGCGATCTGCATCGCGGCGGCGTTGAGGTCGCGAAGCTGCCGCTGCACTGGGTTACCGTCAAAAATTCCCATGGCTCCCATCGAGCTGGCAAGCCGTTCGAGGGCATTTTGGCACATTCGGGTTGCAAAGGCGCGGTCGCGATTCATGGCGCGTATGGTGTCCGGGTCCGCGGTCTCTCCGGCCTCGCCGAGGCGGCGGAGGCGGTGAATCTGGCTCTTGAGCACCCGGCGCGCGGTGTCGATCTCGGCCATCGATTCGGCGAGCCTGAGTTGCACGGTGGGCTGATTGGCGACCGCTTCGCCGGTCATCACGCCAACCCGAACGCCGGTGATGTCGATGTAGGTCTTGAGGCCCCCTTCGGCCATACCGACGATCGGCCCGAGCAGACTGGTCCCGAAGTAGCCCGCCAGGGGAAGGCGCCAGATAAAAGGGCCGCCGGGCTCGCCGCCAGGCGGGTTGGCGCCCCAGAATTCTGCTATGGGTAGCGCACGCTCTGCCGGGACGAAAGCACCATCGACGACAATGTCTTTACTGCCGGTCCCACGCATCCCTGAAACGAACCACGTGTCCTCCACGACCCAATCTGGGGCGGGGATCAGCATGAATTGTCGTTGATCGGTTGGGCGTCCGTCTGCCGCCGTTACGGCGCCGGCAATCAGGATCCAGTGGGCGTGATCGATGCCGCTGGCAAATTTCCATTGGCCCGACAGGCGAAAGCCGGCTTTCTCGGCAACGATGCGGACGTCCTTTTGGACCGAGGCATTGGCAACCAGGACATCGGGGCTGTCGCCGTAGATCTCGTCTTGGACCGATTGGGGAAACCGGCAGGCGTAGCAGTTGTTCGCCGCCACCACCGTGGCGATCCAGGATGTCGAGGGGCAAGCTTGTGCCAACAGGCGGCCGATATCGAACTGAAGGCCCCACGGCGCGCCGTCGCCGCCGTGACGTTCAGGTTGAAAGTGCCGCAACAGGTGCTCTCGGTACAGCGCCTGCATCGCGTCGTTGCGTACCTGGCGTGCGGCCTCGGTCTCATCGGCATGGGGCGCCAAATCGGCAGCGAGGGTGGCAGCGTGGTCGAGCGTCGGCGCCCAGTCACGTTCGACTGCGGCGTCATCTTGCGCAGTCGTCATGTCGATTTGGCCAAGCTGATCTTTCCGTTACCGGAGAGCAGCACCGCAATGGGGCGGGTTTTTTCGAAATGGGCAAAGACGATCATGCCGATCACCGTGATGGGCACACACAAGATGGCGCCGACAATGCCCCACAGGCTCCCCCAAATCACCAGCGAGAGGATCACGACCAGCGGGCTGAGATTCAATGTGCTGCCCATCACGCGCGGCTCAATGAAGTTCCCGATGGTCATTTGGGTGACGCCGAGGGCCGCCACGACAATGACGAAAGGCACAGGCGTGCTGAACTGCACGAGCGTCAGCAAGGCGGGAAATACCACCCCGAGCAACGAGCCGATGGTCGGGATGTAATTAAGCAGGAAGATCACGAAGGCCCAGAACGCCGCGAAGTCCACGCCAACCGCCAGCAAGATCGCATAGCTAATGACACCCGTCAGCAAACTCATCGCTGTTTTGATCCAGAGGTAAGACTGAATCTGGCTCTGCATGTGGTGCAGCAGCGCGCGAAACTCTTTCTCACGGCGATCGTCGTCGAACATCGCCTTCATTTTCTGATCGAAACTGCGTTGCTCGATCATCAGGAAGAGGACGTAGATCAAGATGATACCGGCGTTACCGACGATGCCGGTCGCGGCGGCGGCGAAATTCGAGGCCAATTGGCGCAGGTCGACTTCGCCCAGGACTTGGCTTAACTGGGGTGCCTGGCTGAACCCGAAAAAAGCGGCGATGTCAGCGGCGAGGCGTTCAAGGTTGGCTTGATACCCAGGGGCGGCCTCGATGACCTGGGCGATGTTCTCGCCGATCATGTTGCCGATCACGACCAAGAATACGACGATGGTGATGAGTGCCGCGGGTAGGTTGACCCAACCCGGTAGTCGCCAAGAAGCGATGCGAACACGGCCGAACAGCCGTACGAGCGCATCGAGCAGATACCAAATCATCACTGAGATCGCGAGCGGGATTAGGATGTCCCGCCCTGTCACCAGCAAGACCGTCGACAGGGCGACAATGCCGACCGAAACGCCAAAGGCCATTAGGTTCGCTGGGGACTGCATGTATCTTCCTCGCGTTGCCTGGCACTATTTAGCATGTCGAGGATGCCAATGCCTCGGTTGTGCCGTCTATACTCTGGATTGAACAAAAAAGGAGGCGCCGGTGGCCGATCGCACTGCCCAGACCATGATTGACACCATCGATCGCTACTTCGACACGGTCGACAACGGCGATGTTGCGGGCACCCTGGCAGAGCTGACGCCAGACTGCACGATTTCGGTGATCACCGATGGGGTCGTCCACGATGGGAGAGATGCCATCAAAGCCATGTTCGAGCGTCGCTTGGAGAGCGTGGATAAGGCCTGGCATGGCAATCGTCGTTATGTCGCCGATCCCGTTTCGGGGCTCGCATCAACGCGCTTCGACGTGCGGCGGACGAGCGCCGATGGCAGCAAGATCGTCATGGACAACATCAATTTCTTCGAGTTCGAGGGCAACCAGCTGCGCCGCATCTCGATCTGGATGAGCGGTGAGAACACCTTGCGCTAGGTCGCGCTCCGGGCGGTGAAGCCGCCGTCGACCAAGATTTCCGTTGCGGTCACGTATTTGGCTTCGTCGGAGGCGAGGTAAAGCGCCGCATAGGCGACATCCCAGGCATCCCCCATATGTCCCATCGGGCACATCGCGTTGCGCCGTTCGACGGTCTTGTCGAGATCGCCGCCGTGGTACTGGCCGGCGATCCGGTGCGCCACCAAAGGCGTATACATCAATCCGGGGATCACCGTATTGGCGCGAATGCCGCGCTGGATGTACTGCATCGCGACACCGCGGGTGAACTGCACGAGGCCGGCCTTGGAGGCGCGATAGGCAATCAAGTCGCTCCCGTAGTAGGTCATGCCGGCAATCGAGGCGACGTTGACAATCGCACCCTTGCCTTGCGCCTCCATGATCGGCAACGCGCTCTTACAAGTCAGAAAAACGCTCTTGAGGTTGAGATCGATATTGGCGTCCCAATCTTCCTCGGCCATCTCAACCGGTCCACCCGGCACCGAACCGCCCACGTTGTTGTGCAAGATGTCGATCCGCCCGTAAGCAGACATGCAAACGTCGATCATCTCCGTAACAGCGCCCGCGTTTGTTACGTCGGTGGCGTGCGCGATGCATGTACCCCCTTCATCTTCGACGAGACGACGGGTTTCCTCGGCGGCCTCTAGGTTGATGTCGGTGGCAAGAATCTTGGCGCCCTCGCGTGCAAACAACACGGCGGTCGCCTTACCGTTGCCCCACCCCTCGGCAACCGATCCCGCGCCGGTGATCAGCGCAACTTTGTCCTGTAGTCGACCGGCCACGCCAATCTCCTCTGTTCTGTTCATGTCGGGAAGTACGAGTCCCGGCGCGTGTGACGCCTATTTGGTGGCGCCGTAGACCATCCAGGGCACAGCGCCTGCGGCAGAATTATCCAGAACGACGTTTTCGGGCGCAAAACCGGCTTGTTCGGCCGGTGCGTGTAGGTCCATGTCGTAGAGCGTTCCCCAGAACGGCTCTCCGTTGTAATGCGTGCTCCAATCCCGCGTGAACGCGGTAAAGGGGTCGGCCTTCTGATTGAAGAACGGGACATCACCGTGCAGGACCAAGCCGCCCGGGCTAAGGAGTCGATGGCATTCGCGCATAATTGTGTAGAGCGCTTTGTGCGAGGTCTCATGCAGCAAAATGTGCGAGACGATGAGGTCGAACGACCCGTCGTCGAAATCGGTCGCCTCGGCGTTTTGTTGGGAAAAGTGTATCGACCGCCCCAGGCTTTCGGCGCGTGCCTGTGCGTAGCGCAACACGGGCGCACCAACATCGATCGCATGAATCTCAGCGTTCGGAAACGCTTCGGTATAGGGCAGTGTGCAATGGCCGACCGCGCACCCCATATCGAGGATGCGTTTCGGTTTGAAGCCCGGCCGGTTTTTCTTGATCCACTTGATGACTGCAAGGCCCATGTCTTCGTTGTACGGCCCCATGCTGCCCATCGAGAACAAATAGACGCCCGGGTCGTAAATCGCGCCGGCGGTGACGTCGTCGTCGGCACGGTCGGTGTAGTAGCTCCCGGGCATGAGGTGAATGTCGACAGCAGACTGATAACGCGGAACTGGTAGGGTCGGGTCGAGCCGGAGCGTGGCGTGTTTGGCGTTGTTGCGTAAGTCGCGGGCGCGTTCGCTCAGTTCCTCGTGGCGACGGTAGGCGATCGACTCGCCGACCTCCTGTTTGAGTTCCTGGTACAAGCGCGAGAGCGAACCAGACATTTGCCAATAGGGGTCGTGCTTGATGGACCGGTGGACTTCATGCCGGTTCTTTGGCGCCCGCCCGAGGTCTTTCGCGATTTTCGGTTCGACCCGCTGCTCAAAGATCGGCTTGGTGCCGGGTGCCACGTCATGGGTGACGTGCTCTTTGAAGCTGAACACGAAGTCCATGCGTGCGGCTTCGTCATGATCGACGCTTGGGAGCATTGCGTGTTGGCCGGGCTGGGGCATTAGGTCTCTCCTGAAGTACGCTTGAAATATATCACGGTGGGGCCGGACCGGAACCGGAGGCGACCGAGGCGCGTGCCATACGGTGATCTTTGACCGCCGCGTTGAGCTCAGCCCCAAAAATGAACAACACAGCGCTGGCATGGAAGTAGACGAGCGTCAGCACCACCCCGCCTAAGCTGCCATAGGTGAGGTTGAAGTCGGTCAGGTTGCTTAGATAGAGAGAAAATCCGGTCGCCAGGACGATCCATGCGACGGCGGTCAAGGCCGCCCCAAGCCATACGTCACGCAGGCGTTGTCGGCGGCATGGCAGGGTGGCATGAAGGACCGCCAAGATGGCGAAAAGAATGATGGCCGCGACGATGTCACGCGCCGTGCCGGCTGCGGCTTCGGCGGCGACCGGCAGCGCCAGCGTCGAGGTCAAAACAGCCCAAATTGCGGGGCCAAGGATCACGCTCAGAGAAAGCGCTAATGTGAGCGTTCCGCCGGTCATCACCACCAAGAGACTCTCGATGCGACGACGCCAGAATGGTCGGATTTCCTCGACGCCGTAGGCCCGGTTGAGAACGTGGCGGACCGCCTCGACGCCGCTCGACGCGATCCAGAGTGCGCCGACCAAGCTGAACGTGAGCAAACCGCCGCGCTGGGTCGTCAGCACCTCGTTGACAGCAGGGTGAAGTGCTTCGCCCACGCGATCCGGTGCGAGATCGAAAACGTGATCAATGAAGCTCTGGGCTGTTTGCGGTTCGCCGACAAATCCGGCCAGCGCCGTGAGGAAGATTAGGAACGGAAAAAAGGAGAGCATCGCGGTGAAGGCCATGTGCCCCGCGAACAGAATCCCCCCGTTACGGTAGGTCCGACCGATGCCGCCTCGAACACGCCATAGAATTCCTGGCATTTTCAGGGGTGTTCTCCTTGTCCGCCCCAGCTTGACTGGCCTGCCCCTGATCAGTGGTCCAGTTTCTATGAGAGAGCCCGGACGGTTTGAGGGTAAGTCGATTTGGCCATCGGCGGCAAGATCGTCAGTGGTGCAGGCGGTCTGTAGCCGAGTGATGAGTGCGCCTGACGGTGTTGT
>CALJDF010000090.1 GCA_938023835.1 uncultured Alphaproteobacteria bacterium | reverse complement strand
TCGATACGCCGATGCTATGGGCGATCGGATTTATTTTCCTGTTCACCGTCGGTGGTGTGACCGGTGTCGTTCTCGCGAATGCGGGTGTCGATCTAGTGTTGCACGATACCTACTATGTCGTGGCTCACTTCCATTACGTTCTATCGTTGGGCGCGGTTTTCTCGATCTTTGCCGGTATTTACTACTGGATTGGCAAAATGTCGGGTCGGCAATATCCCGAATGGGCCGGACGGTTGCATTTCTGGACGACATTTATCGGCGTCAACATCACGTTCTTCCCGCAGCATTTTTCGGGTTTGGCCGGCATGCCCCGCCGCTACATCGATTATGCGGATGCCTTGGCCGGATGGAATTATGTGTCGTCAATCGGTGCGTTCATCTCCTTTGCATCCACGATCTTCTTCGTCTTCGTTCTGATTTATACCTTGAAGGCAGGTCGGCGTGTTGAAGAGAACTATTGGGGCGAAGGAGCGACAACGCTGGAGTGGACTGTGTCCTCTCCGCCGCCGTTCCATAGCTTCGACGAACTGCCGCACGTCAAATAGCGGCAGCGGCAATCCGGAGGTAGATCTTGGCGCAAACTGCCTATCAATTGGTATCGGGACAGGGCGAAGTTCGCGATTACTTCGCCCTGCTGAAGCCCCGTGTGATGTCGCTGGTGGTGTTCACCGGCTTCGCGGGACTTGCCGTGGCACCGGGCGACCTGCATCCGGTATTGGCGGCCGTCGCGGTCCTCTGCATCGCGGTGGCATCCGGCGCAGCCGGGGCGATCAATATGTGGTACGACCGCGATATCGACGCGGTCATGGAACGGACACGCCACCGACCAATTCCGACCGGAAAGGTCGAACCATCTGAAGCCTTGGCCTTTGGTGTGATTCTCGCCTCCGGCGCGATCATGCTGATGTTCCTGGCGACGAATGCGGTCGCGGCCGGTCTCCTAGCGGCGGCGGTTTTATTTTACGTCTTCGTCTATACGATATGGTTGAAGCGGAGGACTACGCAGAACATTGTTATCGGTGGGGCCGCCGGCGCTTTTCCTCCGGCCATCGGCTGGGCGGCGGTTACCGGGGATGTCGGTATCGAAGCGGCGATTTTGTTTCTGCTGATTTTCTTTTGGACGCCCCCTCACTTTTGGGCTTTGGCGCTCTACCGCAAGGGCGACTATGCGGCGGCCGGTGTGCCCATGCTTCCGGTGGTCCATGGAGCACGCGAGACCAAACGCCAGATGCTGCTCTATACCGTATTTCTGGTACCCTTGAGCCTGGCGCCGTGTTTTTTCGGCTTCGCGGGTTGGCCAATATATGGTGCTGCTGCAGCGGCTCTTAGTCTTATTTTCTTGGCATTGGCGATTGCCGTTTGGCGGGATGAGAGCGACCGCTCGGCGAAGCGAATGTTCGGGTACTCGATTTTTTATCTATTCGGATTGTTCGCGATCCTTATCGCCGATAATGCCCTGATGACAACTGTCTGAGGGGCAAACAGGATGACCACAACGACCATGACGGATTCGAACGAGAAACACGATCAGTCCAATGACATGAAGCGGCGGCAGCGGCGCAAGAATTTGGCCCTTATGGCCGTGCTGGTGGGGTGGGTTGTCGTTTTATATCTCGTGGCGATTCTTCGGATGAGTGGTGAGGGATGAGCGCGGTCGGACGCAAAAACCGTCGTCTTGTGGTTGCGCTCGCGACCGTGGCAATGGGCATGGTCGGCATGTCCTATGCCGCCGTGCCACTCTACGACTTATTTTGCCGGGTCACCGGATATGGCGGGACGACACAAATAGCGGCGGAGAGGAACGACACCGTCACGCAACGACCGATCAAGGTGCGGTTCGACGCCATGGTGACGAATATCGAATGGTCGTTTCAGCCGGTCCAGCGCCAGATTGAATTACAGGTGGGTGAAAATGCGGTTGCGTTCTACCGTGCCACCAATCGATCGAAGCAGCCTTTAACAGGTACGGCGACGTTCAATGTGACACCGCTCAAGGTCGGAGCGTATTTCAGTAAGGTCGAGTGCTTTTGCTTTACCGAACAAACCTTGGCGCCGGGTCAGACGATGGAGATGCCGGTTGCATTCTATGTCGACCCGGAAATCAGCAGCGACCCGAACCTAGACGACGTTAAAACCATTACCCTTTCATATACGTTCTATCCGGTCGATGAGCCGACAAGACCGGCATTAGAGCGGCAAGTTAGTGCCAAAGCCGAGCCGAAAGACCGGCGGCGGTCGATTCAATAGGAAGAAGCCTCAAGTCAGGCGTAGAGCGAGGAAACGAGATGAGCGCTACAACAGACGAACATCAAGGTCATAGCCACCCATATCACTTGGTCGATCCGAGCCCTTGGCCCGCGGTCGGTGCTCTGGCGGCATTCTTGCTGACCTTCGGCGTCGTCCTGTACCTGCATCCGGACATGCTGGGTGAAGGTATCGAACCCATGCTGACATCGCTTGGAGGGCTCGTTTTCGTTCCCGGGCTCTTGCTGGTCATTTATACGATGTTCGTATGGTGGCGCGACGTGATCCGGGAGGCGGAAGTCGAAGGTCATCATTCCCCGGTGGTTCAGCTCGGTCTTCGCTATGGCATGGCACTGTTCATTTGCTCGGAAGTGATGTTCTTCGTTGCATTCTTCTGGGCCTTTTTCGAATCGAGCCTCTACCCGAAGGAACTACCGCATGATGTGTTAGCGGCAGGTTTCGCTGGCGGCGTCTGGCCGCCGGTAGGAGTGGAAACTTTCGACCCCTTCGATTTGCCGCTTATGAATACGCTAATCTTG
Source organism: uncultured Alphaproteobacteria bacterium (assembly GCA_938023835.1). Lineage (GTDB taxonomy): Bacteria > Pseudomonadota > Alphaproteobacteria > SHVP01 > SHVP01 > CALJDF01. Next base: position 329 of record CALJDF010000090.1, on the reverse strand, counting down.
TTGCTGTCCGGCGCGACGGTAACCTGGGCGCATCACGCGCTTCGGGAAGGCAATCGCGACGGTTTGATCAAGGGCTTAGGCATCACCATTATACTCGGCCTCTTGTTTACCGGTGTGCAGGCGTATGAATATAGCCATGCGGCGTTCGCATTTTCTGACGGAATTTACAGCTCGACCTTCTACATGGCGACAGGATTTCACGGCTTTCATGTTATTGTTGGCACCACTTTCCTTATTGTGTGCTACTTCCGTGCGCGGAAAGGGCATTTCACGCCTGAACAGCACTTTGGTTTTGAAGCGGCGGCTTGGTATTGGCACTTCGTCGATGT
>CALJDF010000089.1 GCA_938023835.1 uncultured Alphaproteobacteria bacterium | reverse complement strand
GAAATGTCGGACCGACTAGTTGGTCAGTTCGAAATCCCACCACAGCGGCACGCGATTGACGAGCTTGTAGCCCTTCAAGTTCGTCGAAATACCGTCGATGGCCGGACGCTCGTGGCTGAACACCACCGGCGCTTGGTCGTGATAGAACTGCGCGACCTTGCGCATCAGGCCCTCACGCTTAACCGGGTCCATCTCTGCGTCCATCGCTTTGATGGTCGGCGCAATTTCTTCAAAGCAGGTGTGCTTGGCGAAGAAGTTGCACGAATGCGTGGACATCACCCGCGACAAGTCAGCGATCGGGTGCGACTCGTACATCATGGTGAACGCATCGCCTTCCCATTCCTGCTGCGCCAGAATCTTTTTGACGAAGATAGGAATGGACAGATTGACAAGTTCCGCATTCACGCCAATACGCTTGAAGTCCTGCGCCATGGCTTGGAACGTGTCGCCGAATTCGCCACTGGACGTGACCATTTCGATCGTCATGTCGAACCCGTCCGGATAGCCCGCTTCGGCCAAAAGAGCTTTGGCTTTTTCGGGGTCGTAGGGGTACGGCTTGATGTCTTCGAAATGGCCCGTCGCGCTGGAATCCGCGGGCTGGCCATTCGTCTTGGTGATCCCACCCATGAACTCTTTGACGAAGGTCTCTTTGTCATAGGCGTAGTTCAACGCACGGCGCACCCGAACGTCCGTCACCGGGCTCCCCGGTTTGCGGTGATGCATGATCAGGTTCAACGTGTCATGACGCCGCGACAGAACGACCTTATTCCCCGCCGCTTCAATCAACTGCATCGAACCGGTGTCGAGCGCCCAGGCAATATCGACCTGCCCGGAGTTCAACGCTTGCACCCGTGTCGGGATTTCAGGAATCACGACGATTTCGAGATTCTTGATCTTGGGCGCACGCCAAGCTTTCTCATGAGCGGTGGCGTTGATCTTGTCGGTGCCCCACTCAACGATCTTGTAGCTGCCGGTACCCACCGGGTTGCGGGCAAAGCCCTCGGCACCCAAATCGGCCCACGCTTTCGGCTCATGCACGCGCATGATGTGCAAGCGCTTGGCAAACACCGGATCGGGCGCCTTGGTCGTGACTTCGACCTTATACTCGCTCAACTTCGTGGCACTAGCGATCGTCGCAAGCTGGCGCCGGGCCTGCTGCTTCGAGACGATAGGATCGTTGTTAAGCGCATCGACATTGGAAAGGAAGGCATCGGCGTTCCACATCACACCATTGTGGAACTCGACGCCTTGGCGAAGAGTCACCTCCCAGGTCGTCGGGCTGGTCAGCTTCCACTCGGTGGCCAACTGCGGGTTGGTCGACTTGTCGTCGTCGACGAACGTCAGGCCGTCAAAGATTGCGTAGAGCTGGTATGCGCCGTTGGCGCCGAAGGTGCCATATGGCATGCCGAGCTGCGCCGGCTGATCGTAGTGCGCGACCCGAAGCGTATCGGTATCTGCCTGCGCGATACTTGCCGATCCCAAAAGCGAGACCGCCGCAATACCGCCCAGAATTTTAGACGAAAGTTTCATTCCTGCCTCCCAGGGCAAACCTTATTCGTTAAGAACGTTTCTTATATCCCAGCGGATCATCCAATTACAGCTTTCGTAAGGCAGTCCCAGACAATGTTAGAATTGTCCGAACAAAGGCTGTAGGGACCCCGCGATGTTCTACCGACCCGAGGATGGCCACGGCCTCCCGCACGACCCGATGAGCGCCCTGGTCATGCCGCGCCCGGTCGGCTGGATCTCCTCCCAGGACGCCGCCGGACGCCGCAATTTGGCCCCGTTTGCGCTGTTCAATCTTGTTGCCTACCAGCCGCCGCACGTCATGTTTGCCCCCACCGGGCAGGCTGGGGGGCGCTTCAAAGACAGCCTCAACAACGTTGAGGCCACGGGCGAATTTGTCGCCAACATGGCTACCTGGGCGCTGCGCGATGCCGTCTGGCACACCTCGATCCCGGCGCCGTCTGATGTCGATGAATTCGAGCTCGCCGGCCTCACGCCGATCCCCGCCACCATCGTCGCCCCGCCACGGGTTAAGGAAAGCCCGGTTCATCTTGAATGCACCCATGTCCAGACAATTCGATTGCCGCACGTCGATCCCGACAACGCCAATCACGTCGTCATCGGCAAAGTGGTCGGCGTGCATATCGACGACAGCGTGATCACCGACGGTATCGTCAGCGAAGCCGCGCTCGAACCGATGGCGCGGCTGGGCTACCTCAACTACACGCGGGTTACGGAAGTTCACGCCAAACCGTTCCCGACGTGGCCGCCGAAAAAGGCCTAAAGCGATCACGATTTCCGGTCCCCGCATTGCGCATTGCACGCCATTGTCTCACCTAATACGCAGACAGGTTAGAGCGGGCCAAGTTGTCCCACTCCATCCACCAACCCAAGGAATACTGCGGGAGTTGGCTTTGTTTCGGCTTAACGATGTTGCCTCTGACGCCGGACCGCCGAGGCGGTCCCCAAAAACCATTTTCCGAGGAAAACTGCGGGTGTTGGCTTTGTTTCGGCATAAAGGTCCGTGATGGCGGCGCCCGACCTCCTTCTGGCCATCGATCAGGGTACCAGCAGTACCCGCGCGATCGTTTTTGATCGCGCCGGTGCGGTCGTTGCCACCGCCCAACGCGACCTCCCCCAGCACTACCCCCAGGACGGGTGGGTCGAGCACGACCCCGAAGACATTTGGACCGCGACGGTCGCGGTATGTCGGGACGCCGTCGCCGACCTACCGCCGTACCGGCTTGCCGGGGCCGGCATCACCAACCAGCGCGAGACCTGCCTGTTGTGGGACCGCGCGACGGGCAAGCCGATCCACAATGCCATCGTCGGGCAGGACCGGCGCGGCGCCGACATGTGCGACGCGCTGACGGCCGCCGGTCACGCCGCGACGATCCGCGGGGCGACGGGCCTCGTTCTGGATT
>CALJDF010000088.1 GCA_938023835.1 uncultured Alphaproteobacteria bacterium | reverse complement strand
GACAAGGACGACAAAGCCGGCTCGATGATCGGCCAGTTCGGGGTCGGGTTTTACTCGGCATTCATGGTAGCCGATCGAGTGAGCGTCGAATCTCGCCGCGCCGCCGACAGCGAAAGCTGGAAGTGGGAGTCCGACGGGCTTGGCGAATACACCATTGGGCCGAGCGCGCGCGCCGCCCGAGGCACCGACGTGACCCTGCACATTAAAAAAGACGCGAAAGATTACCTCAAGCCCGACACACTGCGCGGCATCGTCAAAAAACATTCCGACCATATCGGCGTCCCCGTCGTGATGAAGGGCGACGACGACACCGACGAGGCGCTGAACGATGCCTCGGCTTTATGGACCCGGCCAAAAAGCGAGATCGACGACACCCAATACACCGAGTTTTACCACCACGTTTCGAACAACTTCGATGACCCGATGCTGACCGTGCATTCCCGGGTCGAAGGCAAAATCGACTACACGTTGCTACTGTTCATTCCGTCGGTGCGCCCCTTCGATATCTTCGATCCGGCACGGCGGCACCACGTGCGGCTCTACGTCAAACGCGTGTTCGTCACCTCCGAGATGGAGGGATTGATCCCGCCCTATTTGCGGTTCCTGCGCGGCATCGTCGATACCGAGGACCTCAGCCTCAACGTCAGCCGCGAAATGCTGCAAGAGAGCCCGCTGATCGCGAAGATCCGCAAAGACATCGTCAAGAAGACGTTCCGCGAACTGAAGAAGATTTCGACCAAGGAGACCGAAAAGTTCGAGGGCTTTTGGAAAGAGTTCGGGGCCGTCGTCAAAGAAGGCTTGTACGAGGATCCCGACAATAAAGACGCTATTCTTGAGATCGCGCGGTTCCGCACGACCGGATCGGACACCCGGACCACGCTGGCCGACTATGTCGGTCGCATGAAAGAGGATCAGAAATCGATCTACTACATCGTGGGCGACAGCGACTCGATCGAGCGCAGCCCGCAGCTAGAAGGGTTCAAGGCCCGCGGCGTCGAGGTCCTGCTGCTGTCGGACCCGGTCGATGACTTTTGGGTCAATGCGCTGGGGTCTTATGAGGATACGCCTCTCAAGTCGGTGACCCGAGGGGCGACAGACCTGAAGGATGCCGCCCCCAAGGACGACGCCGAGAAGGCCGACGACGCCAAAGACGAAGACGATGTGCCGACCGCACGCCTCGTGGCGCTTCTAAAACTTGCGCTAAAGAACCGCGCGCAAGATGTGCGCACCACCGACCGACTGACCGACAGCCCGGCCTGTATCGTTGCCGCCGAGGACGGTCTCGACATGCATACCGAGCGCCTGCTGCGCCAGCACGGCCGGATCACCGAAGGGACACCGCGCGTCTTGGAGATCAACCCGACGCACTCGGTTGTCACGGCGCTCGCCAAGTTGGCGGCCAGCGACAGCGCCAACGCACGGCTCGATGAGGCTGCACATCTTTTGTTCGATCAGGCGACGATCCTTGAGGGCGAATTGCCGCCCGACATCGGCGCGTTTTCGAGCCGGCTGGTGTCTCTCTTGGAAAAAGCGGTGCAGGTGCCCGACTAGGGTCGCGCCAACCCGGCAAATTCGGCTTGCTGGGCGCCCAGGACGTGCCCGGAGTCGCCTTCTTGGACGATCACCGCGACCGCCTGAGCGACGGACCGCAACACCGCGATATCCAACATCACCTCGAGCGGATCGCCGTACCATTCGCCGATCTCGCGCACGTCGCGCACGACGTTGTGGTAGCTGAGGGTCCGGCCACTATTCTCACCGCGCTGTATTTCAACCTCGTGGTAGGGGTCGAATAGCATGAGCCAAACGACGACGCGACGATTGTAAATCTGGCCGGCGGCGACGGAGATTTGCAGTTTGCCGGGAGCGCCTTCGCGGAGCTGAACATCGAGGGTTTCTGTTTGTTCGAGCGCGGCTTTGCGGATCGCCCGGTCAATCGCACCATGGCGTGACCCGACCTCGTGGTACCGCCCGCCGATAACGACCTGCGGGGTGTAGATCGTGCGTTCGCCCATTGATCGCGCGTAGTCGCGTTGGCGCGCCGTGGTGACCTCGCTCGCAAAGGTGTCCCGCCACCCGAGGTAGTCCCAATAGTTGACGTGAAAGCTGAGCGCGAGAACGTTGTCGCGTTCCTTGAGGGTGGCGAGATAGGCATCCGCCGGCGGACAAGAATTGCACCCCTGCGAGGTAAACAGCTCGACAACGACGGGCGACTTGGTCTCGGCCGCGAACGCCGAGGTGGCGACAAGCGACGCCAACGCGATGACGCCATATCCCAGGAATAGTCGCAGGTTCCGCATACCTGAACCTAATCCTCGGGTTTTTGCGCCGCGAATCAAGAAAGGGTGACTGTGCCGGCCCTTTAGGCGCCCTCGGCGATCAGATTTCTCAACACGTAGTGAAGGATGCCGCCGTTGAGGTAGTAGTCGACCTCGTTCGCGGTATCGATCCGGCACAGCGCATCGATGGTCTTCGATTTGCCGTTGGCATAGGTGATGCGAACAGAAACATCCATCCGCGGTTTGATGCCTTTTTCCAGGCCGGTGATGTCGATCACTTCGCTGCCATCAAGTTTGAGCGACTTGCGGGTTTGCCCGTTCTTGAACTCGAGCGGCAGCACGCCCATGCCGACGAGGTTGGAGCGATGAATGCGCTCGAAACTCTCCGCAATGACCGCCTTGATGCCGAGAAGCGTCGTCCCCTTGGCAGCCCAGTCGCGCGACGAGCTGGTACCGTATTCCTTGCCGGCAACGACGACGAGCGGCACGCCTTTCTTTTGGTAGGCCATCGACGCGTCGTAGATCGGCATTTGCTTGCCGCCGGGCTGATAGCGGGTCACGCCACCTTCGGTGCCCGGCGCCATTTCGTTGCGCAACCGGATGTTGGCAAAGGTGCCGCGCATCATCACTTCGTGATTGCCGCGCCGCGAGCCGTATGAATTGAAGTCCTTGGCTTTGACCTTATTGGCCTTGAGGTAGTCGCCTGCAGGGCCCGCCTCTTTGATCGAACCGGCCGGCGAAATGTGGTCGGTGGTGATCGAGTCGCCGAGCAGCGCCAGCATCCGGGCGCCCTTGATATCGGACACAGGATCGAGGTCGGGCGACATACCTTCGAAATAAGGCGGGTGTTTAACGTAGGTCGACTTCTTCCAATCGTAGGTAAGCCCGCCACCGGTCTTGATCTTCTTCCAGCGCGCATCGCCAACCGTG
>CALJDF010000087.1 GCA_938023835.1 uncultured Alphaproteobacteria bacterium | reverse complement strand
CATGCCGGGTGGGTATCACTCGGAAATCACCGAAGACGATGTGTTTGCCGGGGCGATGTTCGACCGCGGGGCCTATTACTACGGCATGGCGATTCGCGGCACCGCGGCGCTCGACTACGTCGATACGCGCGAGCGGATGCATCGCGCCGCGCCGGGCTACACGACGATCGATTTCTTGCGTAAGACCTACCCCGGTTTCGCGCCCAGGCGCATTCTCGATCTGGGGTGTGCCATTGGCGGCACCACGGTGCCCTACGCCGAAGAATTTCCCGATGCCGAAGTTTATGGCGTCGATGTCGCGGCGGCGCAGTTGCGCTATGGCCATGCGCGCGCGGAGGACCTCGGCGCGCGGGTTCATTTCCGGCAGGAAAACGCCGAGGCGTTGTCGTTCGACGATGAGTCGTTCGATTTGGTGGTCTCGCACGGGCTGTTTCACGAAACCTCCGCCAAGGCTACACCGCGTATCCTGGCGGAGTGCCACCGCGTGTTGCGCAAAGGCGGCGTGACGATCCACGTCGATACGCAGTTCGCCCGCGGGCTGGACGATCTCGATGCGTACTACTGGGACTGGGATACGCATTACAACGCCGAACCGTTTTGGGGAACGTTGCACCACACGGATGCGCGGGATTTGCTCGCCGGTGCCGGGTTTGCCCGCGACACGGTGCACGAGGTTTGGCCGGAGCCGCAGAAGGACGGCACGGTCGTCTACAAGCCGGTGACCGACACCGGCGGCGCGATTGTCGGCTCGACACTGTTTGCGGCGGATAAGCGTTAACCGAGGCGGGGATTTGCGCGGACCGCGTCGTCGAGGACGCAGCAAAACCTGTTCGACATCGCTACAATCAGCCCGATGAGTGGGGCATGACAAACATTTTACGCCAAGGCGATGTCGATTTTTCCGTCGGCTACAAGGTGCAGACCACCTGGGGGTTCCAGGAAGGGCTGACGTTTGTGCTGGAGGGGCTGGGCGCGACGCTGTTTTTTGTCGCGCTGCTGGCGGGCAACGTCTGGGGCATGGCGTTGGGCGTGGTGGTGCTTGGCGCATCGGGCGTGTTGTTGATGATGCACTTGGGGCGGCCCAAGAACATGATCTACGTGATGGCGAATTTTCGTCATTCGTGGATGAGCCGCGGCGCGGTGTTGATCCCGGCGTTCATTGGGCTCGGCGCGTTGGTGGTCGTGGCCGATGCGGCCGGCGCACCGCTCGCGGGCGGCGTGCGGGTCGCGGCGCTGATCGTGTTCCTCTTGTTGACCCTGTTCACGGTCATGAAATCCGGGTTGGTGCTGAGCACGTTTCCGGCGATTGCGTTCTGGAATGGCGGGCTGTTGCCGGTGATCTTCGGCCTGAGCGGCTTGAGCGCGGGCATCGCGGTCTTTGGCGCGTTTGACGACTTCGTCGTGGCGCGATGGATTTGGCTGGGGCCGGTGCTGACCGCCGGGCTCTTGGTTACGCTGACCGTTCATTTGATCACGATGCGCCATGGGTGCCGCCCGGCGAAGGTGTCGATGGGCCTGATCGGGGCACGGCATGCCCTGCCCTTTTACGGCGGCGCGGTGGGTGTTGGCTTGGCGCTCCCCTTTGCGCTTGGGATTTATGCGACGATCGTCCCGGGCGATGCGACGACATGGTTGTGGGTGTTGGTCGCGGTGGCGCGGCTGGCCGGCGACATCGTGCTGCGCGACGTTCTGCTGAAGGTCGGTGTGTTCGACAAAGTGCGCTGACGGCGCGAAAGGCAACCCAGGCCATGCAATCAGAGAAGATTGAAAAACAAGGCGATACGCTGACCAGCACGCCGACGGTTTGCTTGGGCTGCTACAACAGCTGCGGCGTCAAGGTGCAAAGCGTGAACGGCAAGGTCGTCGATGTGATCGGCGACAAAGAGGCGGTCAATTCGCGCGGCTACATCTGCGCCAAAGGGCGCGCGCGGTTTCTCGATCTGTACGATCCCGAGCGGGTGCTGTATCCGCTCAAGCGCGGCAATCCCGAAAAAGGCATTGGGGTCGATCCGCAATGGCAGCGGATCACGTGGGAAGAAGCCTTCGACGTCATCATTCCCAAGCTTAAGGCGGTGCGCGAGAAAGATCCGCGCGGGCTGGTGATCTCGCACTTCGATCTGCCGGCCTACGGCATCAGCAATGCCTTCGGGGCGGCATTCGGCACCAACAATATGACCTGGAACCGCGCCGACTATTGCGGCGCGGCGCCGCATTGGTGCCATTTGATCACCAACGCCTCGTTCAACGGCGAGATCGACTTCAAGGAATGCAAATACATTCTCTTGTGGGGCACCCAGTTGGGGCATCTCGCGGAGACCATACCGCTGCTGTCGGCCGACGAAATGGCCGAGGCGCGCCGCCAAGGTGCGAAGCTGGTGGTGATCGACCCGTTTTGCACCAACACCGCGGCCAAGGCCGACGAGTGGGTACCGATCAAACCAGGGACGGACGGCGCGATGGCGTTGGCGATGGCCAACATCATGATCAACGACCTTGATCTGTACGACCGCGACTTCCTCGCCCGCCGCACCAATGCGGTTTATTTGGTCAAGGCCGACGGGTATTTCCTGCGCGACGACGCGACCGGCAAACCGACGGTGTGGGACAAGACCGCCGGCGCACCGCGGCCCTTCGATGCCGTGGATGTGGGCGATGTCGCGCTTGAGGGCTCGTTTGAGGTTGGCGGCGAGGCCTGCCAAACCGCGTTCAACGCGCTGTCCGAGCACCTAAAACAGTTCGATGCGGCGTGGGCCGAGGCGATCACCACCGTGCCCGCCGCGATCATGCGCCGGCTGGCAAAAGAGTTCGCAACCGCGGCCCGGATCGGCGCGACGGTCGAGATCGACGGGCAGACGCTGCCGTTCCGACCGGCGGCGGTGCATTTCAAACGCGGCTCGGGCGCGCACAAGGGTGGTGCGTTCAGCAGCTTTGCCATTCACATGCTAAATATTCTGGTCGGCAACCTCGATGTGCCGGGCGGGCAGCGCGGCGTGAACCCGATGGGCCCGTTCTGGCAACCCGATGTGGATGACGACGGCATGATCATCGTGGCGCAGCATATCGCCAAATACTTCAAGCCCTATCCGGCGCGCAAAGCGACGCCGCCCGAGAGTCTGGATCTGCATGAATTGCTGCCGGTGTCGTTGTTCACCCGCGGGCTTTATCCCCTGGGGATCGACAACCCCGAGAAGTTCGGCCTGCCCTACAAGCCCGAGGTGCTGTTGATCGGGCGCACCAACCCGATGATGAACAGCCACAACGCGCCCGCGATGGGCGAAACGCTGAAGAAGTTCGATCTGCAGGTGTCGTTCGCAACGTTCATCGACGAGACCGCCGAATTTGCCGACATCATCCTGCCCGACGCGCACGACTTCGAGCGTTGGGATTTGTTTCCCGCGAACGACCCGTATGCGTTCATCGCGCCGGGACCGGGCCAATGGTACTGGCACATGCGCCAACCCTCGCTGAAGGGGCCGGGCGAAACGCGTGCGTGGACCGAGGTGTACATCGACATCATCGAGCGGCTGGGCCTGATCGAAGCGTTCAATCGCGCCGGCGAAGCGGCGTGGAAGATTAATGACAAGCACCAACTGGACCCCGGCAAACGACATTCGGTCAAAGACATCGCAGAGCGCCAAGCCAAGACCCTAATCGGCGATCACTTCACATTCGACATGGTGGAACGTACGTCGTGTCTGATTACGCGCGATAAGACCATTGAAGAGGCTTTTCCCGGCGCCTTCGTGGCCGGGCGGTTGCCGATCTATCTCGAGTTTCTGATCGATGCCGGGAAGGACCTTGCCGGTGTTGTCGAGAAGATGGGCTTGGAGTGG
>CALJDF010000086.1 GCA_938023835.1 uncultured Alphaproteobacteria bacterium | reverse complement strand
CGCATTGTCGATGCCGCAGCCGTAGAGCGCGGCCATTAGGTGTTCGATCGTGGAAACCTTGACGCCGTCTTCGTTGGCGACGGTCGTGCACAAATCGCTTTCGACAACGTTCTCGAAAGAGGCCGCGATGCGCGGCTCGCCTTGGCTCACATCGGCGCGGTAGAAGATGATTCCGGTATTCGGGGCCGCGGGATGCAGGGTCAAGGAAACCTTGGCGCCACCATGAAGGCCGACGCCGCTGCAGGAAATCCGATTGCGCAAGGTTTGCTGATGGTTCACGAGTGGCCCTCCGGGCCCGTTGCCGACTGCTGTGGCCGACAAAATGCTGTAAAAACAACGCCTTATGTACTAATGAGTAATGTTTTTCTAACAACGCGCGGGGCGCCAGACAAGTCAATCATTGTTACACAATGTTACGCGGGACCGGCGCGGTGGAGGGCACGCCGGTCCCGCGAACTTTAGTTGGCCTGACGGCGGAGGAACGCCGGGATCTCGAGCAGGTCCTCCTCGGGCTCCGGTGCCAATCCCTGTGGCGCCGGGGCTGCTTCAGGCGTGGACGGTGTTTCCTTCTCGACCGCCTTTTTCTCGGCGACAGGCGCTGACGGGGCGGGCGGCGTCTCGGCCGCTTTGGTCGGCGCCGCGACCTGTTTGGCCGGTGACGCCTCGAGGCGCGGTTCGGCACGTGCCGCCTTGACCTCGCTGCCGCTCTCCTTGGCAAGGACGGCGTCCCACACCTTTTCAGCCGCCGGCTCGGCGGCTTTTTCCTTTCGTCCGCCACCGGTCATCCGCTCGAACAGGCTGGGCCCGCGGCGCGGCTTTTTGGGCTGGGCTTTACCGGCATTGGTGAGCGCCGCCTCGGCAAACGGGTCAGGTTTCGCCAACGGCTCCCGACGTACGGCCGCCGCCGCTCTCGGCGGAATAAACGGCTCGCGGGCAGGTTCCGCATCCGCTTTCGGCGCCGGGGCCGCGGCTGCGGTTGGCGTCGGGGCCATCGCTACCGCCGGTGTCTGGGCAACAGGTGCCTTTTCCATTTCGGCCCGGACCTCGATCGGACGCGGCGTCGACACGGCCGGTTTTGGAGCCGGTGCCGGTTCCATGGCGGTCGGTTGCGGTTCAGGGATGGCGACCGCCGCCGCCGTAGCTGCTCGTGCCGTGGCAACAGCCGGTCCCACCGGCTGCGCCTCTTGCGGCAGGATCAGGGGACGGGTCGCCGCGGATGCGGCTTGCGGCCGGTTGAAGGCCAATGGCGGTTGCGGTGCCCGGACCGGCTCGAACGACCCGTCATCTTCGATGGCGCGACTTGCCACCGCCGGTTCAGGGTAGAGCGTATGAAGGCTCGGTTGGGCTTGCTCCTCAGCATCGATACCGGTCGCCACGACGGAGACCCTCAGGCTGCCTTCGAGGCTTTCATCGAAGATCGACCCGAAGATAATGTTGGCGTGGGGATCGACCTCGTCGCGAATGCGATTGGCGGCCTCGTCAACTTCGTAGAGGGTCATGTCGGGTCCGCCGGAGATGTTGATCAGAACGCCGCGGGCGCCCTTCATCGACACTTCGTCGAGCAACGGATTGGAGATCGCGGCCTCGGCGGCATCGATCGCCCGACCCTCGCCTTCGGCTTCACCGGTGCCCATCATCGCCTTGCCCATTTCGGCCATGACGGCACGCACATCGGCAAAATCGAGGTTGATAAGACCAGGCATAACCATGAGATCCGTCACGCCCCGCACGCCCGAATAGAGGACGTCGTCGGCCATTTTGAAGGCATCGGCAAAGGTGGTCTTTTCGTTAGCCACCCGGAACAGGTTTTGGTTGGGAATGATGATCAAGGTGTCGACATAGCGTTCGAGCTCTTCGATCCCTTGGTCGGCAAGCGTCATGCGATGCCCACCTTCGAACTGGAAGGGCTTGGTCACCACACCGACGGTCAAAATGCCGGCCTCCCGCGCGGCATGCGCGATGATCGGCGCAGCGCCGGTCCCGGTGCCACCCCCCATACCAGCGGTGATGAACGCCATGTGCGAGCCGGCCAACGCTTCCATGAGCTCGGGCAGCGACTCCTCTGCGGCACGACGGCCGATGTCGGGATTCGATCCCGCACCCAAACCTTGGGTCACATTGATACCTAATTGAATGCGCCGTTCAGAACGCGATTGCGCGAGCGATTGCGCATCGGTATTGGCGACGATGAAGTCGACGCCTTCAAGTTCGGCATTGATCATGTTGTTGACGGCATTGCCGCCCGCGCCACCAACACCAACGACGATGATCCGAGGTTGCAACTCGGTCATTGCTGGAACACTGAGATTAATGGTCATACTCACCCTCCACGGTTATTGACCTTCACAATTCGTTCTCCTCCTGAGACCCATCCCTACCCTTGGTTTCCTGCCGGCTTCTTTGGCCAGTCAGAAATTTGTCGCCAGCCATCGGCCGATGCGCGAAATCGCGCCACCGGCAACGGCGGGTTCAATTGAAACGACGTTCTCGAAGGCCGGCAGCTGTTGCCGCACCGCCAAACTGAGCAACCCTGCGCAGGTCGAGAACGCGGGGCCACCGGTGGCTTCGGCCAATCCACTCACACGAATGGGGCGGCCCAAACGCACCTGTTTGTCGAGAACACGGGCTGCGAGTTCGCGCATCCCTTGAAGCTGACTTGCGCCCCCGGTCAGCACGACGCGGCGCCCGGCGGCGCGCGCAATGCCCGAGGCTTGCAAACGATCGCGCACCAGCTCGAGGGTTTCTTCGATCCGCGGCCGGACAATGCCGACCAACATCGAGCGCGAGACCTGCATCGTGGCGCCCTCATCGGTTTCGCCGACAATGGGCACATCGATGGTGTCGCGGTCATCCGAGGGGCCGGGAATGACGCTGGCGAATAGCGTCTTGAGCCGTTCGGCATGGACCGTCGGCGTCGCTAAGCCGCGTGCGACATCATTGGTGACATGGCGACCGCCGAGCGGGATGGAATCGGCGAAAACCATTTCGCCGTCTTTGAACACCGCCATTGACGTGGTGCCGGCGCCCATGTCGATCACCGTCACCCCAAGCCGCTTTTCGTCCTCGACAAGACAGGCCATCCCCGAGGCATAGGGCGCCAACGTGATCCCGGCGGTCTGCAAGTGACCTCGCTCGACGCACAGCGATAGATTGCGCAACGGACCGCTGGCCACCGTGACCACGTTGATATCGACACCAAGGCGGGCACCGTACATGCCTCGCGGGTCGCGGACGCCGGAGGAGCCATCAATGGTGAAGCCGAGCGGAATGGCGTGCAGCACCTCGCGCTCGGGATCGTCGTCTTCCGGGCGGCCTTGTTGCAGGACACGGCGCAAATCGGTGTCGCCAATCGCGTGACCCGCAACCGCGACCTCAACCCCCACGGTGTGCGCGGCCGGACGACCCGCCGACATCGCAACGTGGACCTCGCGGACAGTTTCGCGCGCCATGCGTTCGGCGGCTTCGACCGCGGCGCGCACCGATTCTTCGGCACGATCCATATCAACGATCGCACCGGCTTTGACGCCGCGCGACACTTGGTGCCCGATTCCCACCACGCGAGTGCTGTCGTCGGGCATCACACGCGCGATAAAGCAGCAGACCTTGGAACTTCCGAGATCCAATGC
>CALJDF010000085.1 GCA_938023835.1 uncultured Alphaproteobacteria bacterium | reverse complement strand
CAACGAACCCTGCCGCTGTCCCGCCCGAAACGCCCGGCCATAGCCGGGATCGTAATCGGGCCGCACCTTGCCGTCGTCGTGCAACCGGCAGGTTCGATACGCATAACGCGTCCAATACCCGTCATCCAAATCGGGGGTCGGGGTGTCGTAGCGCTCCCGCGCCGCGCGCCCGGCCTCCTCGAACGAGTCAAAGACAACCTCAACCACGGTGCGCGACCGCAACCGCACCGTGCCGCTTTCACCGATCTCGGGACCGATGTCGTTCATGATCGCGCCAGCCAAAACCTCGGGATTGGATTGCCCCAACACCATGGCGATGATCCCGCCGCGCGAGGTTCCGATGATGACGACTTTAGGAATGCCCAGGTGGTCCAACAGTTCGACCACATCGTCGGCATCCACCTGAAAGCCATAATGGTTTTCGTCCGGGTCCCAATCCGATTGCCCGTGCCCGCGCCAGTCCATCGTCAGCACCCGGCGGGTTTTGGCGATATGCGGGGCCAAGTCATCGAAGGACTTTGAATTCGAGGTCGATCCGGCCAAGCACAGCACCAGCGCATGACCCTCCGGCCCGGCATAGTCGCGGTAATAGAGTTTGAGGCTATCCCGCGTCGTGAAGTGCGCTTCAAGATAATCCATCACTAGCCTCAGTCGCTTCCAACCCCAAGCCGCGTGGCGCGGTTCTTTAAGATGAGGGGGATCGACCCAAACAACAACGCCATGCCGACCGCGAACAGCATCGTGGCGAACAGCGCCGTCCCGCTGGGATCAATAATACTCGCAACCACTTGGGCGAAAATGGCGCCGAAAATCGTCTGCACAAACGCCGCCGCGCCGGACGCGGTACCGGCCAGCTCCGGTATCACGTTCAGCGACCCGGCCAAGCTATTGGGCATCGCCAAGCCGTTGCCAAAAGAGATGAAGAACGAGGTGCCAAACATCACCAGGACACCTAGCCCGACTGCCGAGAACACGCCCAATCCCACGGCGGCGCAGATCGTCGCCGCAATCCCGCCGATCACCACCATCCGCTCCAAGCCAACACGGCTGGAAAGCCGACCGCCAAAGAAATTGCCGCTCATGAACACCAGCGTCACGATCGCGAAGTAGGCGCCGAATTCGGTCGCCGGGCGCTCCAGCACCTCGACCATCAAGAACGGCCCAACGGCCATGAAGGAAAAGAACGAGCCCGCGCCGAATCCACCTTGCAAGATGAACCCGAGATACACCGGCGAGCGCAGCAGACGGCCATAGCCGACCAGCATCTCTCGAACGTTCGACACGGTGCCGCGCGCTTTCTCCGCACCGCGCATTGTGGCCCAGGCCAGGATCGCAACGAGAACGCCGAGGATAAGTGACAACCCGAAGATCCAGCGCCAGCCCAAGAGGTCCGTGATCAGACCGCCCAGCACGATCGAGAGCATCGGCGCCCCGATCGTCGCCACAATCAGCGTTCCAATCACCCGCGCCGCACCTTCGGGGCCGTAGATATCGCGGACAATGGCGCGGGTTATCACCATGCCCGCCGCGCCGCCGACGGCTTGAATAATCCGACCTACGATCAGCATCGTCACATCGGTGGAAAACAGCGCGATGGTGGTGCCGATCAGGAAGAACACCAAGCCGGCATACAACATCGGCAATCGGCCATAGCGATCCGATAGCGGGCCGTAGAATAGGGTCGAGATCGCCAAGGCCACCATGGCCGCCGAGAACGATATCTGCGCCACGCCGATCGGCACCCCGAACTCAACCGCGATCGCGGGTACCGAGGGCACAAAAAGCTGCGTCGCCGCCGGCCCGATGGCCGTATTGGCAACCAGGGCGATCATGAAGGGCAGGGGGATACGGGGGGCGTCGTCGGTCACAAGGCCCGCACGTTAAACGAAAGACCGCTCGTGCGCCGTGCTATCGCACGCGATGACCACCGGTCGGGCAAGGCCGCGCTATTTCTCCCAGTTCAATTCGCCGCCGACCCGGATCACCGCGCGGCCTTTGACCTGCCGCGCCGCGAACTTCTCGTGCAGAGCCGGGACGTCCTCCAGCGCCACTTCTTCGCTGATCGGGACCTTCCACGTCCCGTCGATAATCTTCTTCAACACATCGTCGCTGTCTCGCCCGCCGCGCGCTTCCAGCAACGGCAGATTAAACCCACCGACAAAGGCCGACTTGAAGATCAGCGTCGAGACCGGAATATCCGGCGCCGGGCTACCGGCGGTCGCGCCGATGTAGATGCAATGCCCACCCGGCGCGATGGCCTCGTAGTTCTTGACCGCTTCGGGCCCCTGGTTGCCGTCAACGATGATGTCGGCACCTTGTCCCCGGGTGATCTCTTTCACCGCCGTCACCCAATCGTTCTGGGTGTAGTCGATCAAATGATCCGCGCCATAGGGTTTTGCGTAATCGAACTTCGCGCCGCTGCACAACCCGATCACCTTGGCGCCGGCATCCTTCGCGATTTGCGTTAGCATGATCCCAATGGGTCCGGCCGCGGAATGAAACAAACACCAATCGTTTACCCGAATGCGCGCCGCCGTATGCAGTGCGTGATAGGACGTGTAGGTCATCCCGCCGTAGCAGGTGCCGATCTTCCAATCCAACCCTTCAGGCATCGGGTGCGCGGCCGATAGCGGCGCAATGGAATACTCCGCGTTGCCGCCGAACATGTTGCGCGAGTGATAGCGCTTGCCGACCATCGCCGGATCGACACCTTCACCGACCATATCGATCACCCCGGCATGTTCGATGCCGGGAATGAACGGCCATGTGATCGGTAGCCAACTCACCTTGCCTTGCCGGGCGAACACGTCCATCGGGTTCATGCTGGCATAGGCAACTTTGATGCGAACCTCGCCCGCGTCCGGTTCCGGGATCGGAACCTCGTCGACACGAAGTTCCGCCGGTCCGCCGGGCTCGTCGATCAGCACCGCTTTCATCGTCCCCGCCATGCCTATTCCTCCCTGATTGCGTCCATCACCATCCCCAGGGCATCGCGTACGGTCTTCTCGCGCACCGCATCGCGTCCGATCTCGCCATAGGTCATGCGTTGATGCCGGGTTGCGCCACCCCGTCGCGCCACCGCCATATGGACCAAGCCGACCGGCTTGTCCGGCGACCCGCCGCCCGGCCCGGCGACCCCGGTGCACGACACCGCTACGGTGGCTTGGGAGGCGTTGAGTGCGCCTTCCGCCATGGTGCGCGCCACCTCTTCACTGACGGCACCGACGCGATCGAGGAGCGATTGCGCCACCCCCAGCACGTCGCGCTTGGCATCGTTGTGGTAGGTGACAAAGCCACGATCCACCGCCACCGACGATCCCGCGATCTCGGTCAAACACGCGGCGATCAACCCGCCGGTACACGACTCCGCGGTGGCCACCATCCAGCCGCGACGCCGACAGCCCTCGATGACCTCGCGCGCCAAGCTCTGTAAGTCGTCAGAGAACATTGCGCCCCTCAATGAACCACGCCACTACCACCACGATGGCGCCGCCATACACGCCGGCCAGCATATCGTCGAGCATCACTCCAAGACCGCCTTTGATCTTGCGATCGGCCCAACTCACCGGCCACGGTTTGACGATATCGAAGAGCCGAAACAGCGCGAAGCCGAGCAGGAAATACCACACGTTCAGCGGCGCAACCGCCAACACCAGCCATTGGCCCGCCACCTCGTCGATTACGATCGCGCCTGGGTCTTCAGTGTCGGTTCGCGTGACATAAACCGTCGACGCCCACCAGCCCATCGCGAATACGATGACCGTCGCGATAAACAGCGAGAGCGGCCCACCGGCCCAATAAATCAAGGCGGCGAGCGGCACCGCAACGGCGGACCCCGCGGTACCCGCCGCCACGGGCGCAAGGCCCGTACCAAACACCGTCGCAATCAACGATGCCGGATGGAAAAAGGGTAGGGGCGATGGCACAGTCATGACGGCAACCGCAGCGTCACGGTCGCCTGTGCCGCAATCCCCTCGCCTCGACCGGTGAAGCCCAGCCCCTCGGTCGTAGTCGCCTTGATACTCACTCGCGTCGGATCGACGCCGAGCATTGCGGCAACGTGCGCCCGCATCGCCTCGGTATGCGGCGCCACTCTGGGCGTTTCGCAGATAAGGGTGATGTCGGCATGGGCGATCGCACCATCACGTTGCCGTACGCGCGCCACCGCATCGCGCACGAAGGTGTCCGACGCTTCCCCGCGCCACTGCGCGTCGCTCGGCGGAAAGTGCCGTCCAATGTCACCATCGCCAAGCGCGCCGAGGATCGCGTCCGTCAAGGCATGAAGGGCCACATCCGCATCCGAGTGCCCCGCCAACCCCCGATCATGTGGAATCTCGACGCCGCAGAGCACGACGGCGTTGCCGTCACCAAAACGATGGACGTCGAAACCGCTCCCAACACGGACGTCGTCTTGGCGTCGCGCAAGAATGCCTTCGGCGCGGTCGAGATCCTCTGAGCTGGTCACCTTGAGATTATCCTCCGAGCCAAGCACGAGCGCCACGTCGAGGCCGGCCAATTCGGCAACCGCGGCATCGTCGGTCAGGTCGTCCCGACCCGTCGCCGACCGGTGGGCATCTAAAATGGCTTGATAACGAAACCCTTGCGGCGTTTGGGCGCGCCAAACACCGGCCCGATCAAGGCTGCCCACCACCCCGTTGTCGCTGTCCGCCCGCTTAAGGGAATCCACCACCGGCAGTGCCGCGACCGCACCCGCATGGGTCTTGAGCCCGGCCAACACGCGATCGACAAGGTCGGGCCGGCAAAACGGCCGCGCACCGTCGTGAATCAGCACCGCATCCGGCGCTGTGTCCGCCAAGCTTTCCAGCCCCAACCGCACCGATTCCTGCCGGCTCGCACCGCCGGGCACCGGATCCATCACCGGCAAACCGTCGACCGCTGCCTCGTAATGGGGCCGCGCACCGGGGTCGATCACGACCCGAACGCCGCCAATGCCGGGATGCAGCGCCAAATGGGCCACGCAATGGCGGAGCAAGGGCTGTCCGCACAGAGGGACATATTGCTTGGGAACGTCGCCGCCAAACCGCACGCCGCGGCCGGCGGCAACAATGAGAGCCACGGCGGTCACCGGCGGCAACGTAGCGGGGGCATCCCATGCCGCCAAGGCGTTGCGATACCAAAAAAGCCCCCCTATGGTGCACAAATATTAGGCATTTAGGCTTGCTGCACACCCAATGGCCATCACGCTCGGACCGCTCACCCTCGACCCGCCGGTTTTCCTGGCCCCGATGACGGGCATCACCGATGTCCCGTTTCGCCGCCTGGCCCGCGACCTCGGGGGCGCGTTGATGTTCTCGGAAATGGTCGCGAGCCGCGAACTCCTGCGTCAAACCAACCGGTCGGTGCGCATGATCAAGCGCGATAGCCCGACCGGGATTCACGCCGTCCAATTGGCTGGCCGCGACCCCGAGATAATGGCCGAGGCCGCCAGCCTCAACATGGCCGCTGGAGCGGACATCATCGATATCAACATGGGCTGCCCGGCCAAAAAGGTCGTCGGCAGCCTGTGCGGGTCGGCCCTGATGCGGGAAATCCCGCTCGCCCGCCGCATCATCGAGGCCACCGTCGCGGCCGTCTCGGTCCCGGTCACCCTCAAAATGCGCACGGGCTGGGACGACGAGCATCGCAACGCGCCCGAACTCGCCCGCATTGCCGAGGACTGCGGCATTCAAATGATCACGGTTCATGGCCGCACCCGCGCGCAGTTCTATACCGGCCGCGCCGATTGGCGGTTCATTCGCACCGTGAAAGAAGCCGTCAACGTGCCGGTCATCGCCAACGGCGACATCACGACCTACGACGACATCGACCGTTGCCTGGCAGAATCCGGCGCCGACGGCGTGATGATCGGTCGTGGCGTCTACGGCCGGCCCTGGTTTCTCAGCCATGCCACGACCTATCTCGAAACCGGCAATCGAACCGCGGCACCGGATGTACCGACACGGGTCGCGGTGATGGAACGCCACTACGACGCCATGCTCGATTTCTATGGGCGGGACTTGGGCGTGCGCAATGCGCGCAAACATTTCAATTGGTATTTGCGCGACAACCCGGGTTCGAAAAAGACCCTGGACGCGATCAACCGCGCCAACGACCCCGACACCGTCATTCGGTTGCTGCGCGCGCTGATCGATCAGCCCGCCTTCGCTTCCGCGGCATAATGGCCGACCCGGCTGCATCCTCGCCGCTGCCCAGTGTGGAGCCCGACGGCTTTGCCATCCTCGCCGCGATACCGGACCCGCTCGTGGTCATTGGGCCGGGCAGGGAGATCGAGTACGTGAACCCCGCCGCCGAGAACTTCTTCGGCGCCAGTGCCGGCGTCCTGGTCGGCCAGGAACTGGAGGAGATTGCGCCGCGCGACGGCGCCCTGCTCGAACTGCTCAAAAAGGCCCAAATCGACGGTAGCCGGGTAGCGGAACACGAAGCCGAATTGTTTTCGCCGCGCATGGGGCGACGCGAGGTCAGTTTTCAGATCACGCCGCTCAATGACGGGCAG